>CAZPZF010000007.1:13019-31181 GCA_964590705.1 uncultured Spirochaetales bacterium
GAACAGTATGCCCCATCTCGACTTCCGGAACGGATCCGCGATCAAATCATTCTCCCCTATCGATTTCATGCAGTTTCCAGAATGCCCCTCGATTTGTCAAGGCGGTTCATGGTATCCTCGATGGTATGAGGAGGGAAATCGTCATCGGGGAAAACGACTCAGGCAAACGGTTGGACGCGATCCTCCGAGCGCTCTACCCATCCGTGCCTCTTTCACGGATCTTTTCCGCCTTCAGGAAGGGGGAGATCCTCATGGACGATAAACGGGCACGGGCAGATTTGCGGGTACCGACCGGCGCCCGAATCTTGGTTCGGAGCAGTTTCGCCGGAGAGGGAATTCCCGATCCGCCGTACGGCGAAGAACCAGATCCCGCGAACAGTCCAACCGGGCTGGCATCCGAGGGTGCGCGTAGCGAATCCGAGGCTGAAAAAGCCCTCCTCTTCTCGAACGACGATCTGGCCGCTTTCAATAAACCTCCCGGAATCACGAGCCATGGGCCCGACTCGTTCTGCTGCGAACTCGAACCCTGGCTCAGGGCGCATTCGATTGAGGCCGTTTCCTTCCATCCCGCTCCCCTGCACCGGCTCGACAGGGGAACGAGCGGGATTCTCTTCTTCGGCCTGTCCCTCCGGGGGGCAAGGCGGTTCTCCGAAATGCTGAGAGAACATCGATTCGAGAAATCCTACCTCGCGCTTCTCGAGGGCGCGCTGGCAACGCCGGAGCGCTGGGACTGCGGATTGTCTCTCGAACCAGACGGCAGGGTCCGTATCGCCTCGGTCGATGCCGGGGGAAAGCCCGCGCTCACGGAAGTCGTTCCGGCCGCGATTCGCCGCGGCATGACCCTCGGCGTGCTTACGATCAGGTCAGGCAGGAAACACCAGATTCGGATCCACGCGGGAGCGCACGGATTTCCGCTCGCGGGAGATCGGAGGTACGGCGGCTCACCGCTCCCGGGCGGATACATCCTCCACGCATTCGCCTTTTCCCTCCCCGGCTCCGCAGTCGATCCCGTGCTCGGTTTTTCCCGCGTGACCGCCCCTCTTCCCGACTCCTCCCGAGCGGTTCTGCAACGGTACTTCACCGCGGAGGAGATCGAAAGAGCGCTCAAGACCCGGTAGGGTGACTCGATTATTGAGGGAAAAGGGTGTACCATGTCCCCCATGTCTCGGATCTACAGCCATCTCCTCTGGATCCTCAGAGGAGTCAAGGTGTACGCGCTCATCGGGAGAAGCGGCACCGGAAAGAGCTTCCGCGCGCAGTTGGTGGCGCAGAAGCACAACATCGACCTCATCATCGACGACGGGCTTCTCATCAAGGGGCAGAAGATCCTCGCCGGAAAATCGGCGAAGAAAGACTCGGCGTTTCTCTCCGCCATCAAGACCGCCCTCTTTGACGATAAACGGCATAGAGACGATGTCCGCCAGACGCTCGAGGAGGAGACATTTAAAAAGATCCTCATCATCGGCACATCGGAGCGGATGGTGCATAAAATCGCGGAGCGCCTCGGCCTACCCGGCATTTCACGGATCATCACGATCGAGGAGGTGGCGACCCAGGAAGAGATACAGACCGCGATCAACTCCCGTAAGACTGAGGGAAAGCATGTGATCCCGGTTCCCGCCGTGGAGGTCAAACGGAACTACTCTTCGATCCTCCTCGATACGGTGAAGGTCTTCTTCAAGAGAAACATCGCGCTCATCTTCAGCAAGGACAGGGTCTTCGAGAAGTCGGTCGTCCGGCCCGACTACGGAAACCGAGGCAGGGTAGCCATTTCCGAAGCCGCACTCACACAGATGGTCCTGCACTGCGCGGACGAGTACGACCAGGCCATGGTCATCAAGAAGATAACCGTGCGAAACGACGGCAAGGGATATCGGCTCAAGGTTCGGATACACATCCCGTTCGGTTCCCAGATAGCGGGAAACATCCACGGTTTCCAGGAGTACGTCATCGATAGTCTCGAACGGTATACGGGAATCATCATCTCGAACTTCGATGTGATCGTGGACGACGTGTCCACGAATCAATAAAAACGATTTGACAGTCTTTATCATGGCATCTACTATGATTCCATGTGAGTTCTGAGAGGAGGTACGGAGCAATGAAAAAGCAGATCCTCGCTGCCAGCGTGGTCTTTCTCGTTTTTTTCGCTTTCCCGGCATCCGCAGACGCAGCCCAGATGTATACAGCGGAATCGGAACACTACCGGATCCTCTCTGATGTTTCCCAGGATTTCTCTCAGGCCATGGCATCGAGGATGGAAGCCTATTTCCGCTTTTTCAACAGCTACTTCCGGTTCAGGGAAGGATCCCTCAAGGCGGCGCTCACGGTGCGCATTTTCGGAAACAAGGAGGCCTTCGATACGTACCTGACTAGGCTCATTCCCCAATCCCGCGACTCCTATGTCTACATCCAATACCGGGATCCTGCCAAGTCGGAACTCGTTGTGTATCAAACAGATTCGGGGTTCTCCGAGCAGATGCTCGTCCATCACGCCTTCATCCAGTTCCTGAAGAGCCACGTGGCAAATCCACCCCTCTGGCTCCTCTCCGGTTTCTCCCTGTACTTCGAGAAATCGGAATACAGGAGCGGGGAAGACGCAGTCGCGTTTCGCACGAATACCGCATGGATCAAGCCTCTGAAGGAACTGGTCCGTGTCGAAACACTCGGGAATGGGCATGGAAAACTGATTCCGGTTGACGCCCTGTTTACGGCGACCGCGGACGAAGTGGCCGGATTCGGGGATTCCTTCCATCCCCAGGCGTGGGGCTGGATCTCCTTCCTCATCGAAGGAAGGGAAAAAGGATACGAACGCATTCTATGGGACGCGATCGCAGCGCTGGACAGCGACGCCCAGCTGGAGCAGAACAGCTACATCGCCCTTGACGAGACCATTCCCTGGTACGATGAGGATATGCTCAAGTACGACTTCATGCGATACGCGGAATCCCAGATGACCTTCTCCGAACTGGTCACTCAGGGTATCGAATCCTATAAACGAAGCGAGTATTTCAAATCCTGGAGCTATTTCGAGAGAGCGATCTCGCTTCAGAGCGACAGCCCCGTTCCCTACTACTATCTGGGTTTGATCTCCTACGGAGACGAGAATTACACTGACGCAGAGTATTATTACAACACGTCTCTGAACGCCGGGGGCGAACGAGCCCTCTGCCTCTATGCCCTCGGTCTCAATGCGATGGCCGCGAAACGGTACGGCGAGGCAAGGGAATACCTGATCCAGGCAGCGACAGCCGATCCCTCCAGATACGATACCAAGGTACAGGAACTTCTGCAAAAGCTCGAGGAATTGTAGTCGATGTAACCGCTCGCCGCAGCGCGCGCGCTGATGCCGCCCCTCCACGCCTATGCGCCGGAGGGGCTTTTTATTTTCGGGGGTCCGGAAGGATCCTCACTCCTCCTCGATGCGGGAGACCGGCCGCCTTCTCCCGCGGCGCGCACGCGGCTTCCGATGCTGGTACTTTCCGGAAACGCGGGGAAGCCGGAGTCCCTTTTCACGACATACGATCCTGACGGCCTCCTCGAGATCCGCGTTGGAGGGGGTGAGGGGTTTGAGGATCTCCTTGGCGTCCTTGAACGCGTTCCTGAACACCTGATCCACGCCTTCCTCCTCGCCGCGGATGGCGATGAAAGGAAGGAGGAAGGATGACAGCATCGTTCCCCGCGTGATTTCAGCTTCGGGCTCACCTCCCCCTGTCTGTCGGGCGATCGATACCGCGATCGAGGCGTCCAGCTCCGAAAGCGACTTCCAGAGGGTGTCCGCCGCCACGCCGCCTCCCCTCGCGGAGAGAAGCTTCTCGACCCCGGGGAGGATGTACGCGAGCATGGAGAAGTCCCGCAGCCGCTTGAAGATGGGGGCCGCATAACCGCATTGGAGGATCTTGAACAGCTCCTCCGTTAAGCGCGAGGAGGAGTGGCCTTCAAGGAGGGGAGCGTCTTTGCGTATTCGTCTACGCAGGCTGAAGGGGATGGTCAGGCCGCCCATGACGGAGTATTTCACGGCCCGGATCATCCGGACCGGATCCTCCGTGAAGATGACGTCGTTCGGAAGAAGGGGGGAGAGCCGCCTGCGGCGGATATCCCGAAGCCCGCCGACATAGTCGATGATGTACTGTTCCTTGGGCGCGTAGTAGAGGGCGTTGCAGGAAAAATCACGCCTCTTCACGTCCTCGTCGAGGCTGCCGTAGATGCTGTTGTCCATGCTGTTCTGTCCGGAACGGAAGGTGGATACCTCGATGATCTTCTTTCCCGATTGGGTCTGGACGTGTACGAGGCGGAACCTCTTCCCGATTATCCGTGATTGCCAGAAGAGCTTCCTCACCCTGCGCGGGAGCGCATCCGTGGCTACGTCGAAATCCTTCGGTTTCTTGCCGAGGAGGAGATCTCGTACCGCCCCGCCGACGATGTACGCGGAGAAACCCTCGCTCGCCAACCTGTCTGTGATGCGCAGCGCGTCTTGATCGATGGAATCCCTTCCGATTCCATGTTCATGAAACGTATATATTTCGGCTACCTTGATCCTTTTGCCGTTTTTTGCCGTGCCGTATCGTATGATCAAATCGATGATGCCCTTGTCTTTGCCATAGGGTGGTGTCTCACAATGAAACCGCACTCTTTTCATATCATGATTGCGCGGAAATGTCAAAAGACCGCGAGCCGGCGGCGGCCGGAACGGACAGTCCGCCGCAATCCTTGAAAAGATCGGATCTTTCGGGCATAGTTTGTTCCATGAGCGGATATATTGAGCCGAAGGTTCTGAAGGGATTCCGGGACTCCCTCCCGGAGCAGGAGATCCTGAAGAGAAACACGATCCGCGCACTGGAGCAAGTGTTCAGCGCGTTCGGATTCGTCCCGATCGACACACCCGTCCTCGAATACACGGAAGTGCTCCTGGGAAAGGGCGGCGGGGACACCGACAAGCAGGTCTACCGCTTCACCGACCACGGGGGCAGGGATGTGGCCATGCGCTTCGATCTCACCGTGCCCTTTGCCCGGTATGTCGCGGCCCCCGAGGCGGAACTCTACCTTCCTTTTAAGCGCTACCATATCGCAAAGGCATACCGCGGGGAGAACACGCAAAGAGGACGCTACCGCGAGTTCACGCAGTGCGATTTCGACACGATCGGCACGGACAGCGTTTCCGCAGATTTCGAGATCCTCCTCGTCATGGAACGTTCCTTCTCTGCTCTCGGCATCCCCGAGGTGACGTTCCGCATCTCCCACCGGGGCGCCTTTACCGGCTTCCTCTCTACGATAGGCGCCTCCGAAAGCGCCGTGGAGATCCTCAGGACCGTGGACAAGCTGGCCAAGATCGGCAGGGACGAGGTTCAAAGACTCCTCTCAGAGATCCTCGCCCCGCGGACGCAGAACGCCGCCCGTATCCTCGAATTCATAGAAAGGGGCGCGACGAACGCCGAAACCCTGGCCCGGATGGGAAAACTCGCCGGAAACGGAAACCCGGGAATCGAAAGACTCGAGAGGCTCTTCAACCTCATCGACGAGACGGGATTGTCCGAGCGCTTCATCCTCGACCCCTCCATCACCCGGGGGCTCGACTACTATACGGGAATCGTCTATGAGACCTTCCTGAACGACCTGCCGGGCATCGGCTCGGTCTGCTCGGGAGGCAGGTACGACAACCTCGCGTCCCTCTACACGAAAACCAAGCTGCCGGGGGTCGGCTCCTCGATCGGCCTCGACAGGCTCCTCGCGGCGCTCGAGGAACTCGGAACGGCGCGGGAACGCAGATCAGATACCGATCTCCTCATCCTCTGCCTGGATGACTCCATGCACGGCCATTATCACGCCCTCGCCCGCAGGTTCCGCGATTCCGGCGTCCGCACCGAAGTCTTTTTCGAAAAGAGGAAGCTCCCCGCGCAGTTCCAGTACGCGGAGAAAAAGGGAATTCCCCTTGTACTCTTCTGCGGTCCCGAGGAGAAGGAGAGGGGCGGCATGAATGTCAGGGTCCTCGCGAGCCGGGAATCGGCTGAAGGGCTCTCCTTTCCAGAGGCCATCTCCTTCGTCAAGGAACGACTCGCGCAGGAAGCGCAATCCGCTGCGGGACAGGCGGCTCCTCCCGAACCCGTCTCCCGCGCGGCGGACGAGATCTAGCCGGTGGAGAGAACCAGGCTTCCCGTATACCAGAAACGGGACCGGATCCTGCAGGCGGTCGCCGAGAACCAGGTCGACGTCATCGAAAGTCCCACGGGTTCGGGAAAGACGACCCAGATACCATTGATCCTCCTCGAGGCCGGCTACGACAAGGCCGGGATGATCGGCGTGACCCAGCCCAGGAGGATCGCCGCAGTTTCCGTTTCCGAATTCATCGCGCGGCAGACCGGTACGACCGTACCCGGGCTCGTCGGGTACAAGATGCGCTTCGAAGACCGGACCACGGCCGAGACCCGGATCAAGATCATGACGGACGGCATCCTCCTACAGGAGATCAAGCACGACCCGGATCTCTCCGCCTACGGCATCATCATGGTCGATGAGGCCCACGAGAGAAGCCTCACCATCGATTTCATCATCGGCCTGCTCAAGCAGATCGCGGAGCGCAGGAGCGATCTCAAGATCCTCGTATCGTCTGCCACAATAAACTCCGCCGTGTTCTCCGAATACTTCGAGGAATGCCCCATTGTCCACATAGAAAGCGAGATGTTCCCCGTCGAGCTCGTATACGACCCTCCTCTGGTGAAGGACAACCCCGAGGAACTCGTGAGGAAGATCGCATCCATTGTGGACAAACGAATGAAGGCGGGAGAGACAGGGGATTTTCTCATCTTTCATTCGGGCGAAAAGGGGATCAAGGACACCATCACGGCCCTGCAGGACCTCCCCTGCGCGAAGAGACTCCACATCCTACCCCTGTACGGAAGACTGGGCAAGGAGGAGCAGGAAAAGGTTTTTTTCGATACGCCTTCGGGGAAGAACAAGGTGGTCGTTGCCACCAACATCGCGGAAACCAGTGTGACCATCGACGGCATCACCGTGGTGATCGATACGGGACTGGCGAAGATCAATTTCTACAGCCCGAGGACATTCACCGAGTCGCTCATCGAGGTGCCCGTGTCAAAGGCGAGTGCAAATCAGCGGAAGGGACGGGCGGGGAGGACCAGGCCGGGGATCTGCTACCGCCTCTACGAGTCCTCGGATTTCGAAGGCAGGCCGCTGTTCACGACGGAGGAGATCCTACGGACCGATCTCTCCGAGGTCGTGCTCCGGATGGCCGAGCTCGGAATCACCGACTTCGAGTCGTTCAACTTCATCTCCCGACCGGGGCGCGAGGGGCTGAAGAGCGCGGTAAAGACCCTCCACATCCTGGAGGCCCTCGGGCAGGATAATACCCTCACCGGGATCGGCGAGATGATGGTGGAGTTCCCCCTGCTCCCCAGGCTCTCCCGGATGATCGTGGAGGCGATACGGCGCTACCCGTCGGTCCTCCACGAAACCATCGTGGCAGCCTCGTTTCTCTCCACCTCGTCCCCGTTCCTCCTCCCTCCGGAGGAGGAGATCGAGGCGAGAAGGGCCCATCAATCCTTCTCGGATCCTGCCGGCGATTTCATCTCGTATCTGAAGATCCTGTCCGCCTTTCGAAGCGCCTCGAACCGTGAACGCTTCTGCAAGCGCTCCTACCTCGATCAGAGGACATTGGAGGAGATATCGAACATTACCGACCAGCTCGAGGAGATCGTATCCTCTCTTGGAATCCCTATCGGCAAGGGGGGATCGCAGGAGGATTTTCTGTGCGCCGTGGCCGGCGGGCTTCTCCAGTATGTCTGCGTCAGGCAGTCCCTCGGCGTCTACCGCAGCGTGACCGCTCAACGTATATCGATCCACCCCGGTTCGGTGATGTTCCGGGAGAACCCCCTGTACATCGTCGCGGGGGAGATCGTGAAGACGACTAGGATGTACGCCCGGACCGTGTCTCCTCTCAGGAAGAATTGGCTTTCCCGGATCTCGCCATGGCTCCAGGAGAACCTGATCGCCGGGGCTCAGGAACGGGATGAGAGTGGGAGGGAACGGAAGCGGGACACGACATGGACTATGACCTTTTGCGGTTTCCGCCTCCAGATGAGACCGTTCAAAGGCAAGAAGAAACTCCTCCTCCTCCCATGGGAGGACCTCAAGGGCATCGCGAAACAGTTCGGCCAGAAGGAGCGGAAGCGGTACAAGGACCTCAGGGGAGTTGTCGTGTACGGCGGAATCGAGATCCTGACCCAGATGAAACTCAACCGTGCCATCACCATCGCCCGTAAGCTCTCCTTCGGCGATCCCGTCGTGGTCCTGTCCAAAGGGATCCTCGCCGAGCGATTCACCTTTCAGCGGGACCACGCCTTCCTCATGGAGAATCTCTCGAACCTCCTGAAACTCTGCGGGGAAAACACCTCCGGCACGAATCCCGGTTTCCTCTTCCTGGATTATTCGCCCCATGGCAACGATTTCCGGTATGGACTCTCCCTCAACCTCTTCAGCGCTCTCTCGAAGACCATCGCAGCTCTGGAGACCATGGGAGGCTTTCTGGCCGAGGCCGGGGACATCGAGGGGGAGAAACGGGTCGGAAAGCTCTATAGGAAACTGACCGAGATCCTGGAGATCTAGACCTTTCAGGCGAGGATCTCGGCGAGCAACCTCGGATCAGCGTCCTGAAGCTCGGTGTCGCCGAGCGTACGCTGGAGGACGAGCCTCACCGCGCCCCCCCTTTTTTTCTTGTCGCGCGTCATGGCGTCGGCCAGTCTTCCGGAATCGACTCCCGGCCTTTCCAATTGAAAACCGTACGAAAGAAGGAGATCGCGTACCTCGCAGGCGTAGCCGGGCTCCGTAAGGCCAGCCCGTTCCCCGTATGCCATCGCCCTTCCGATCCCCCAGCCCACGGCGTCGCCGTGGGACACGCGGTAGCCCGTGACCGTTTCCAGCGCGTGGGCAAAGGTATGGCCGAGGTTCAGGTGAGCCCTGACGCCCTGTTCGCGAAGGTCACGTTCCACGTAGCCTTTTTTCACGGCTATCGCCCGTTCGACCATCCGGGGGAGCAGACCGTTGTCCCTGGCGAGGATCCCCGCCCGCTCCTCGCGGAGGAGGCGGTACAGTTCAGCGTCCCCGAGCAGCGCGTGCTTGATCACCTCTGCCAACCCTGATCGATACGCAGCGTCCGGGAGCGTCGAGAGGAAATCGGTATCGATGCGGACCTCGTCGGCGGGGTAGAAGGTCCCCACGATGTTCTTATAGCCCCCGAAATCGACTCCGGTCTTTCCCCCGATTGCTGCGTCGACCATGGCGAGCAGGGTCGTCGGCACGAGGACGAGTCCGCAGCCCCGCATATAGAGGGACGCGGCGAGCGCCGCCATATCGCAGACCACGCCGCCGCCGACCCCGACGATCCTTCCGTCACGGGAGAGGCCTCGTTCGAGCGCCCCGGCGAGGATCGATTCGACGTTTCGCAGGGTCTTCTCCCGCTCGCCGCTCGGAAGCACGATGGACGCAGGCGGAAGGGCACCGGCAAGGCCGCTGGTATTCGAGTCGAACACGAAGAGGGACGCCGTCCCTTCGTCGGGAGAGAACCATCGGCCGCGGCGGATCCCGCCGCTGCGGATCTCGACGCGCGTCGTTCTCTCGGGAAAACGTATCTCCATCTCTCCCCTCCTCCGGGTCACGCCATGATACCCCATTGCGGGAGAAAATCAAGGACGGCGGCGGCGGGATAGACGCGCCATGCCCGGAGGACTGGCCGCGGGACGCCCGGCCCCTGGGGCGGCCGGAAAAGCGTGAACGCGCATCCGCTACGGACACCTCCATTGAAAACCGTTCCCCTTGACCTCTGCGAAGCTTACCGGATAGTATGACGTCGTGAAAAAGAGCCTCGTCTCCCTCGTTCTACTCACGGCGCTTCTCGTCATTCCCGGTCGAATTCTCCGGGCGGAGGAGACCGGAACACCGCAGCCGGAAGGCTCGGGACTGCAGCCCTCCATCTTCTCCTCCGTACGGGCGCTTTCCCCGGATTACGCCAAGAACACCGCGGTTCTCTTCGACTACACCCTGACTCCCGGCGACGGCTTCACCCTCTACATCAACCACGGGGTGACATCGGATCAGTATAAAGCGATCGTCTCGGAATACAAGGTCTACCTCTCGCACGACTATTCCCTGACCATTCCCTTCCTGGGCAAGATCAACGCGCGTGACATGACCCTGCAGGAACTGCAGAACCACGTGATCACGAGCATCTCCCGGATCGTGCCGACCGAGTACGTCAACTTCCTGCTTACGGAACCGGCCCAGTACACCGTCTTCGTGTACGGAGCCGTGAATCTCCCCGGCTCCTTTATCGTCAATCCCCTCATCAGGATTATCGACGCGATCGGCATGGCAAAGGGGTTCAAGGACGGGGCGAGCTACCGGACGGTCCAGCTCATCCGGAACGGAAAAACGATCGCCCTCGACATCTCGAAATTCTACACGCAGGCCGATTTCTCCGCCAACCCCCCCCTCCAGCCCGGCGACAAGGTGTTCGTGCCTCAGGCATCGATCATCGCTCAGATCTCCGGGGCGGTTACCTATCCGGGGATCTACGAACTCGTTCCCGGGGAGACGCCAACACGGCGAAGATCGAGATCTCGCGGAGCGACGAAACGGGGAAGCGGACCCTTTGCTCCGTGAGCCTTGACGAGAGCGACTCCTTTGCCATCAGGAACGGGGACACGGTCGCGGTCCGCTACGCCTCCGAGAACAACGACACGGTGACCATCGAGGGGGCTATCTACGGCAAACGGATATCGGGAACCTCCGCCCTCACCGCGCCGATGGAGCCGATCCGGATCGAGATCCCCTACTATCCCGGAATCTCCCTCCTCTCCGTCCTCGACATCGTGGGCGGACCCACCCCGTACGCCCGCCTCGCGGAGAGCTTCATCAGAAGAAAGGGAGAAGAAACGACCACCCCGGTACACGTCGAGGAGCTCTGGAAAACCCGTGATCTCGCCCTCGATATCGAACTCCCCCCCGGGGACTACGGGTGCGTTCCGAGCCAGAATCTGCTGGTATTCGTCTCAGGAGCGGTTACGGATCCCGGCGGTTTCCCGTATCGTAGCGATTTCACGGTGTGGGATTACATCATGCTCGCGGGAGGACCCAAGGACAACCAGGCAGCGATCTCACGCATCTTCTTCGTTTCGGAGACGGGACAAAAGACGCCGGTCAAGGCGAACGACCTCGTTCCCCCCGGTTCCGTCATCTTCATGGAGAAGAACGCCCTGTTCAAGTCGGACCAGGCCATGCAGAACGTGTTCATCGTCACCGGATGGATCACGACGATCACCGCGCTCGTTCAGTCGATCATCTATGTCGTGTATTATTACAATCGATTAAAGCCGTAGATAGTAAGAAGCGGGCTTGCACCCCCGGATCTACTCATCGGTACTCATGAGCTCCGCGAGAACCGCCTTCACGAAGGGGTCGATGATCGAATAGATGCGCCTGTTCCCCTGGACTTCGGAACTGACGATCTTCTTTTCCTTTAGAACCGTCAGGTGCTGGCTGATGACCGGCTGGGAGAGGTTCAGGCACTTCCAGAGGTCGGTCACGCACGCATCCTGCTTCTCGATCAAACAGAGGATCTTGAGCCTGACCGGATGGCCGCAGACCTTGAGCTTTTCCGCGTAAGCGGAAATCTTGTTTTCACAACACTGTTCATCCCGAGCCATACCACGAAAATATAACCTTTCAAAAGATTATACAAGTCCCGGAAAAATCGATCCCATAGAAAACGGTGCGGCTGCCCGGCCTTGTTCAAGGATACGTTTCCCGCTACAGTGTCTCCCATGAGCCGCGTGTATCTCGACTGGGCAGCCACCGCCCCCACCGATCCCGCCCTCCTCTCGCTCTTCGTTTCAGCCGCGGCCGAGCGGTTCGGGAATCCCTCGTCCCTCCACATCGAGGGAAGGCAGGCGCGCGCGGCGCTCGCGGAGGCGCGCATCAAGACCGCCGCGGCTCTCGGGTGCCGCGATTCCGAGGTCTTCTTCACCTCGGGGGGAACCGAGGCCAACGGGATCGCCCTCCTCTCCCTGCTCACGCGGCTCAGGAAGGGGAACATCGTCATCTCCCGGTTCGAGCATCCCTCTGTCCACGAACAGGCGCAGACGCTGGAATCCTTCGGCTTCACCCTGCGAGAGGTCGGCGGTCACGCCGGATTCGTCGACCCGGAGGAGATCCGCGACGCGGTGGACGAAGACACACGGATGGTCTGCGTCATGCTGGTGAACAACGAAACAGGGGCTATTCAGCCCGTCGCGGAGATCGGCCGCCTTCTCTCATCCCGCTCGGGGCGGGGCGGACCCGCTCCTCATTTTCATGTGGACGGGGTCCAGGCGGTCGGGAAGATCCCCGTCTCGTTTGACGCCCTGAACGCGGATTCCTTTTCCGTAAGCGGACACAAGATCGGCGCCCCCCGCGGCGCGGGGCTCCTCGTCCTCCGGAGGGAGATCCTCCCCATCGCCCGGGGGGGCGGGCAGGAACGCGGGTTCCGGCCGGGAACGGAAAATCTGCCGGGAATCCTCGCCCTTGCCGAGGCCGTGTCCAATGCGGCCCGGACAGTCGCGGACCGCTTCGCCCACGCGGAGAAACTTAAAACCCTGCTCCTCCGCGGTTTATCCTCGGGGGACCCCGAGGGTAGGATCCGCGTGCTCCCCGCCCAGCCGGTTCCCGCGCCGGACGCTTCCGCCTCCATACACAGCGGTTCCGCCGCGAAACAGGGCCGTTTCTCTCCCTTCATCGTCTCGATCACCGTCCCTCCCCTCCCGTCGGAGACCATTGTTCGGATCATGGATGACGCGGGCTTCGCGATCAGCGCCGGCTCCGCCTGCTCCTCCAACAAGCGGCACGGGAGGGAGCGGGCCCTCGTCGGTTCGGGAATCGATCCCTCGCTCGCGTCATCGGCCGTGCGGATTTCCACGGGGCCGTCGACGAGCGAGGAGGAGATCATCGCCTTCTGCGAGTCCTTCGTCAGGCTCGTCCTTCCCCTCGCGGGCAAGACCGGAGGCAGGAGCCGATGACCCGATATCTCATCAAGATCGGGGAGATGTCTCTCAAGGGGGGGAATCGGCCCTATTTCGAGAAAACGCTGAAACTCAACATCAAGAGCCGTCTTCCCAGGGGCTCCCGGATGTCCGGTAGATTCGGCCGCTTCTTCCTGGAAACCGACGCGCCGGCCGACCAACTCCGTTCCGCGCTTTCGGCGACCTTCGGAATCACCGGGGTCGTGGAAGTCCTTTCCGTGCGCAAAGACATGGAGGAGATCGAGGCAGCCGCCCTTCGCATCGCATCACGCGCGGCCGAGGAGCGAGGAGCGCGTACCTTCAAGGTGGAGGCCAAACGTCTGGACAAGGGTTTCCCCCTGCGATCCTACGACATCGCGTGCGCGCTGGGAAACGCGGTGATCGGGGCGAATCCCGGATTGCGGGTCGACGTGAGCCGGCCTGACTTTCTCATCTCGGTGGAGATCCGCGAGGAGGAGGCGATCCTGTACGGCCCCGAGGAGCGGGGGCCTGGAGGTCTCCCCCTTGGAACCGCGGGCCGAGGGCTTCTCCTCCTCTCCGGAGGGATCGATTCCCCGGTGGCAGGCTGGCTCACCGCGAAACGGGGACTCGGGCTGGAGGGGATCTACTTCCACGCCTACCCGTTCACATCCGATGACGCCCTCGAAAAGGTCAGGACCCTCTCGAACATCCTCTCCCGGTACACCGGCGTCTTCACCCTTCACGTGGTCTCGTTCACGCAGGTCCAGATCCATATCCAGGAGAAGGCGCCCGAGAAGGAGCGGACCCTCCTCCTGCGCGCCTGTATGGTCGTCGCCGCGGCCCAGCTCGCGAAAAATCGAGGAATACAGGTTCTGATAACCGGGGAATCCCTGAGCCAGGTGGCAAGCCAGACCGTGGAGAGCATTCGATACACGAACAGCTACTCTCCCCTTCCCGTGTTCAGGCCGTGCATCGGACTCGACAAGGAGGAGATCATCGCGATCGCACGCAAGATCGGAACGTTCGAGACCTCGATCCTTCCCTACGACGATTGCTGCGCGCTGTTTTCTCCGGCCCATCCCCTGATCCGTCCGGATTTTCAGCGGATGCGTGAGTCTTTCGACCGTCTGGGAATCACCGAGACTCTGGAGAGCGCGGTCGCCCAGAGCCGGGACGAGGTCTTTTCCAGTTTAATAGGATGACGAGGCTGTCTAGGGGCATGCGGCGCTGCGGTCAGATTCAGGCGCAGACAGGTTCCGTGCCCTTCCTCTCGGGCCTGGTTTCCTTCTTCTCTGCGGCGCTCTTCTCCGATGGAGTCTTGTCCATCGAAACCGTATCGGTCGAAGCGGGTTCGCGGCCCGCGTCTCTTTTCTCCTCTTTGGCTTTTCCGTTTCCGATGGAAGACGAACCGCCCTTGTTGTCCGTCACGTAGAAACCGCTTCCCTTGAAGATGACGCCGAGTCCGCCGCCGATGAGCTTGCGCACCGCGCTGCGGCAACGGGGGCAGGAAAGCACCGGGGATTCGGTCATCCCATGGAAGACTTCGAAGGTGTGTCCGCATGATCTGCATTCATAGTCGTACGTCGGCATTGAGAAGCTCTCCCTGATATGTTTTGTATAATATACTGATCTTGCCTCGCCAAGGCAATACCGCGGCGTTACAGGCCCATACGCACGGCTACGCCCTTTGAGGCAAGAACCGCCTTCACCTCGCGGATCGATACGATCCCGTAATGCACGATCGATGCCAGGAGGGCCGCGTCAGCAGCCCCCTCGGTGAGAACCTGATGGACATGGGCGGCCGTGCCCGCGCCTCCCGACGCCACCACGGGCACCGATACGCTCGTAGAAATCAGACGGGTCAACGGGCAGTCATAGCCCTGCCGAGTGCCATCGGCGTCAATCGAGTTGAGCACGATCTCTCCCGCGCCGAGCGCTTCAGCCCTGAGCGCCCACGCGAGCGCGTCGAGCTCCGTCGGGGTCCTTCCCCCGTTGATGTACACACGGTAACCGCTCGGCATCCGCGCGTCACGCTTGGCGTCCATCCCCAGGACAATGCACTGCCTTCCGTAGAGACCCGCCCCCTCCTCGATGAGGGACGGGTTCAGAACCGCGTGGGTGTTGAGGCTCACCTTCTCGGCTCCGCTCAGGATCACGTCCCGGATTCCGCCAATGGAGGATATGCCTCCGCCCACGGTGAAGGGGATGAAGATCCTCTCCGCTACCTTCTCCACCACGTCGAGGAACACGGACCTCTTCTCCGCCGAAGCCGTGATGTCGTAGTAAACCAGCTCGTCGACACCCTCCCGGTAGTAGGACTCTCCCATTTCCACGGGGTCGCCGATATCCGCGTTATCCCGGAATTTCACTCCCTTAGTCGTCTTCCCGTTGCGTACATCGAGGCATACGACGATCCTCTTGGCGAGCATCAGGGCGCCTCCCTCATCGGATCCCACTTGACGAAATTGGCGAGGAGCTGCAGGCCAGCCTCTCCCGATTTTTCCGGGTGGAACTGGAAGGCCGCCAGGTTTCCGCGTCCGAAGCCGGACGGGAAACGGGTGCCGTATTCGGTCCAGCCTATTGGGACAGCCTCCGCCCCCGGCTCCGGGTAATAGGAATGGACGAAGTAAAAAAAGCTCCCCGAGGCGATTCCCTCGAGCAGGGGGTGGCGGCTCGTGTATTCCATGGAGTTCCATCCCATATGGGGAACCTTGAGGCCCGTACCGCGCGGCAGAAGCCTGCAGGTTCCATCCAGGATACCGAGGCAAGGGGTGTCTCCCTCCTCCGACCACGACAGGATGATCTGACAGCCGAGGCAGATCCCGAGAACCGGGTTTCCCCGCCGGACATACGCGCAAAGCATGCTGTCCAGACCCCTCTCCCGGAGGTATCTCATCGCAGACGAGGCCTCCCCGTCGCCCGGAAAGATGAGACGGTCCGCTCTCAGGAGCTCTTCCGGGCGGCCGGAGACGAAGAAATCGGCGCCTATCCTGCGCAGGGCGGTTTCTACGCTCCGCAGGTTGCCGGCAAAGTAGTCCACGATTCCGATCACGGTTCGTCCCCTCCTCCCGTCGGTTTGGACGCCCCGGCGATGAAGCCGATGAGCGTCTCCAGATCAAGGGAGATCCCGCTTACGAGAACATCTGATTCGGCGCAGATGATCTGCGCTTCGGAGAGGAACCCCTGCCTGCCCGTGGATTCCGTCCTTTTCCTCTCCGCCAGGGCTGTGAGCCTGAGGATCGCGTTGAGGGCCCGGGCCTCCCTCTGGCTCTCCATCCGGATGGTGATGGCCGCGTCATACGACGAATTAGAAGCCCGGTTGAGCTCCGCGATGAACCGTTCCATTCGGATCGCCGATGGATCCATTCCAAGCAGAGGGCCGAGGAATTCGGGAATTCGGCCGGAGAGGATGGCGATGTCCGCTTCCTGGAGCATGGTTCGCTCTGGCGAAGAAAAAGGGCTTGGGGGACGGGATCCGGAAACGATCGGAGGAAGGGGGATATCCGGGGTCGATACGAGGATGATCCGGTTTCCCGGAAGAGACATGCTAACCGCCGGAGGAACCGCGGAGCTTTCGTTCCCGCCGCGTCGTTCTTCACCGCGGCGGATCCACACCGGCGGGCCGCCGCATCCCGGTTCCCGAACCCATTCCCCGCTTCCGGCGAGGCCGAGAACGATGAGACCTCTCGGATACGAACCGACAGCCGCGAGCAGGAAGGATGGAGGCTCTTCGGATCCCAGGTCAGCGCCGATGAAAACGCGATCCGTCCGTGCCAGGAACGATTCCAAGAGCTTTCGATCGGTCAACACCGAGGCGAACAGCGCTTCCGCGATCTCGCGGTTCGCGGACACCCCCAGCGAGGCGTACATCGACTTCCCCTCGGGGAGGAGGGAGAGAGGATCGATGACCGCCTCGCCGCGCGGAATGGTGGTACAGGCGGAGAGGATCAGGGCAAGCGCCGCGAAGGCCAAAAGGCTTTCTTGCCGGCTTCGGGTACCGATGCCTCTCGTCATGGTCCGCCTACACTTTCCTGAGAGAGACCAGGATTTCCTCATCCCCGGTCTTGATGATGGTCCCCGAGTCGCTCTTTTGCCAGATCCAGCCGACCGCCAAGGTCTCCTCCAGGAGGCGGTCCTCGAATCCGGCGACCACATCCTGGATCAGTTCGGAGCCAAAGAGGGAAAGCTCTATCCGATCAGTAACCTCGAGACCCGTTTCCTTGCGCAGGTTCTGAATTCCCCGGATGATATCCCTCATGAGCCCTTCCTGCTTCAGTTCCTCGGTCACTTCGGGATCGAGGGCGATGGTCAGGGAGCCCTCGTTCAGCACCTTGAGGTTCTCCTTCTCGGAACGGGCGATCACGATGCTCTCTTTGGTCAGGGCGATCGACGAAGCTCCGATCTCGATGGAAAGGGTGGCGCCTTCCAAAAGCGACTGGATCTCCCTGGCAGAAAGTCCCTCGATGCGGGAAGCGGCGAGCTTCATCTCCTTCCCGAGCTGCTTTCCCAGAACGCGGTAGTTCGGTTTTGCCGAGTACTCGACTAGGTCCTCCTCGTTCTCCCTGAAGACGACCTCCTTTATATTCAGCTCCTCCCGGATGATCCCCTCCATCTCCATGAGGATCCTCCGTTCCTCGGGGATCCTCGTCACGAGGTGGATGGCTCGAAGGGGCTGTCTGATCTTGAGGGAGTGAGCCGCGCGAAGGGCCCTTCCCATGGAAACGGTTCGGCGGACGATCTCCATCTTCCGCTCCAGTTCACGATCGCGGAACTTCTCATGATAGACGGGATAGTCGCAGAGGTGGACCGACTCAGGAGATCCCGCGGGTCTTATGTTCTGGTAGATCTCCTCCGTGGTGAAGGGCATGATTGGCGCCGCGACCTTCACGAGGGTCATGAGGACGGAGAAGAGGGTCTGATACGCGTCGTTTTTGTCCTGGTCGTTCTCCGATCGCCAGAACCGCCTCCGGGAGCGCCTGATGTACCAGTTGTTGAGGAGGTCGATGAAATCGACGATGGGGGTGATCGCCTTCTGCAGATCGTACAGATCGAGCTGTTCCGTCACCTCGAGGACGAGCTTCTCCGATTCGGACAGGATCCAACGGTCAAGGGGGTTCGCGGGGTTTTTCGGCGCTTC
>CAZPZF010000008.1:0-30788 GCA_964590705.1 uncultured Spirochaetales bacterium
GAAACTCATCCTCTGAATCGATGACGCGCCGAGCGCGCGGCACAGGGCCCTGTGTTCTTTCGTGGGATAGCCTTTATGCTTCTCGTACAGGTATCCGGGTTCAAGCCAGGAGTGTCTGACCATCCATCGGTCTCTTGCCGTCTTGGCGAGAATCGACGCCGCCATGATCTCCGGAATCAGATGATCGCCTCCCACCACAGCCCTCCCTGGGCATGGCAGGGGCGGAAGATGGAGTCCATCCACGACGACCTCGTCGGGAACGATCCGCAGGCAACGGAACGCCCGGGTCATGGCCAGCAATGACGCGTGGTGAATGTTCATTCGGTCGATTTCATAGTGCCAGACCCATCCGATCCCGAAGCCTACGCATTCCATTCGGATGACGGCGGCCGCGGCATCCCGCGCTCGCGGCGACATGGCCTTCGAATCCGCGAGGATCTCAACCGGAAAGGTCGCCGGAAGGATGACGGCGGCCGCGGTCACCGGGCCTGCAAGAGGGCCTCGTCCAGCTTCGTCGATGCCGCAGAGTAGTCCCATGTCATTCAGTGTAACTCCTCCGATCCTCCTTGACCAGCCTCATTCCATGGGGTTAGATAGATGAGCCGCCCGGAGCTGGGTCGATTTCATGTGTGAGGAGACTTCGTGTTTTTAAAAAGCGTCGAGTTGTTCGGTTTCAAATCCTTTGCAGACAGAAGCGTCATCGAATTCCAGGAGGGGATCTCAGCCCTTCTCGGACCGAACGGATGCGGAAAGAGCAATATCGTGGACTCGATTAAATGGGTGCTCGGCGAGCAGGCGACTAAGACCTTACGAGCCGAGAAGATGGAAGACATCATCTTCAACGGCACAGACAATCGGAAACCGCTCGGCATGGCAGAGGTGACACTCACCCTTGTGAACGACGGGGGCGTCCTTCCCCTTGAAATGCCTGAGATCACCATCAAGAGGCGCCTGTACCGGTCCGGTGAAAGCGAATACCTCATCAACGGCGCTCCCGTGAAACTGAAAGAGGTCCGTGAACTCTTCCAGGACACGGGCGTGGGCAAGTCCGCGTACTCCATCATGGAGCAGGGAAAGATCGACCAGGTTCTCTCCAACAAGCCGGAGGACCGACGATACCTGTTCGAGGAGGCGGCAGGGATCAGCAAATACAAGCTGAAGGGCCAGGAGGCCGAGAAAAAGCTCGAACGGACCGAGGAAAACATGCGGCAGGTCGACGGGATCATCGGCGAGGTACGCCGGTCCTATGAAACCCTCAAGACCCAGTCGGAAAAGACGAACCGGTACCGCAACCTCAGGGACGCTATTTTCACGTTGGATACCAAGATCCAGCTCCTGAAGCTCCGCGAGTTTCTGGACGAGACGGCGAAAAAGGAGCGGGAACTCGGGGAAACGCAGAAACGGAAGGACGACATTCGTGCGGAGATCGACGGGATCAACGAGTCCCTCGAGGCGAATCTCGACCAGGTCAATTCCATGGAATCGCTCCTCATCGAAAACCAGAAGAAGCTCTACGGTATCGACCTCGAGAAGAGCGGCAAGGACAACCAGATAGCCATCCTGGCGGAAAGAACCGCGGAATTCGAACGGCAGATCGGTTTGCGGGAAGAGAGGGGAAAGGCCATAGAGGCGAAGCTCCTCTCGTTTCAGGATCAGATCGCGAAGAAGAGTGAGCAGCTTGCGGAATACTCCGTTCGAATAGGGGAAATAGAGAATAACTGCGATGGCTTTCAGGCTTCCATGGAATCCACCCGTGAACGGATGCGGCAGAACGAGCAGCGGATGGCGGAACTCGAGAGGCAGATAAAGGAACTCGAGCTGGATAACGAAATCCGCCAGAAAGAATTGCGGGAATTGACCGACATCATCGTGAATCAGCTCGACGCGAAATTAAAGGAAACGGGCTACTCCTACCAGGACCGGAAAGCGATCGAGGAGGAGATGAGAACCCTCCTTGGTAATCTCGGCGTCCATATCGCCGGACGCATCTCCCTCATCGAGGATTCCCTCCGCACTACGCTTTCACAGGCGGAGGGAAAGAAGGTCCTGGAATCGACTCTCGGTGTGCTGAAAGAATCCGAACAGAGCGTTGAAGGGCTGAAGGGACTATTCGGACGGTATTCGCAGGCGATCCCCGCGTTCATAGACGAATTCCTGGCACCATCGGGTATTATTACCAGGAAGCGCGAGATGGAGGGGGCCATCGAGGAGATCCGAACCAGGATTCAGGGAAACCGTGAAGAGGGGAGCGGGCTCCGTCAGGAGAATGGTCAGCTCTCGAAGAAGATCGAGGAATACCGGAAAACCCTAGAGGAACTCAGGGTGAACCTCGCGCGGATGAAGGCTCAGAAAACCGCGGTGGATGAATCGATCCACCTGTTGGAAAAAGAACACGGTGAGCAGAAGGCCTTTCTCGATGAAAACATGAGGGAGATCGAGGCGGCCAAGACGAGGCTTTCAGACCTCCACGACAAGATCAAGAAGATCGGTGAAGAACGCGCCCTTCTCGAGAAGCGGGAGGAAGAGCTGAAGAAGGAACTGGCCCAGCTCGAGAAGAGGATATCCACGAAGAACAAGGACCTGGTCGAAAAGGAGAAGGCCCTCAAATCACGGATGGAGGGGCTCTCCCGTGTGCAGGGGCAGATCGAGAAGATTCAGATAGACCTCTCGTCCCTGCAGACTGAGGTCCGCAATCTCCACGAGAATTATCGTGAACGCTACGGACGCGATCTCTCCGATTTCAGCGCGGAGATCTACGAGATCCGGGAAAACGGCAGGGATCTCCGCGACCAACTCCAGACGGCGCGAGAGGAACAGAAGAAACTCGGCCAGGTCAACCTGATGGCTGTGGAGGAATTCGCGGAGGTCAAGGAACGGTACGAGTTCCTCCAGAATCAGCTGGAGGATCTCCGCAAGGCAAAGGAGGATCTCAAGAGCATCACAGGACAGATCCGCAGCGAATCGACGGAACTCTTCCTTGACACCTACGAGAAGATCAGAAAAAATTTCCACGTCATGTTCCGCAGGCTCTTCGGGGGCGGCAGGGCGGAGCTGAAACTGTCTGACACAGATAATGTTCTCGAGTCCGGAATCGAGATATACGTCCAGCCTCCGGGGAAGAAGCTCGAGAATATCGCGCTCCTTTCGGGAGGTGAGCGTTCCCTGACCGCGGTGGCGCTTCTCTTTGCCACGTATATGGTAAAACCATCCCCTTTCTGCATCCTCGACGAGATCGACGCCGCGCTCGACGAGGAAAACGTCGGCAGATTCGTCAATCTTCTGCGGGAGTTCGGCAAGACATCGCAGTTCGTTATCATCACCCACAATAAGAAAACTGTCATGGGAGCGAGAACCCTGCTCGGTGTAACTATGGAAGAATCCGGAATTTCCAAGATCGTAGCGATCCGCCTCGACTCGGAGGAGAATGAGAAAGGAGTGAACGGGTAGTGGCGTTCCTGGCGAAACGGGAACTGCGTATTGTCCTCTTCATCGTCCTACCGCTTGCAGCGGCGGCCTGCGTCATCACGATCATTGCCTACAGGCCAAAGGCCCCGATTCTCGAAACCAACCCGCCCCCAGAGAGCTTTCTCCAGAACGACCGCCTCTTTCCGTCCGACTTCATCGTTCCCGATTCATACAACTCCATGGCCTCAGATGTCCCGATTCTCTCCAGGAATCCGCATCCTAAATGGGCCGAAGAGGAAGTGATGGAATACTGGATCGATCCGCGCCAGATCGGCATCGAGTATCTCGAAAGAAAGAACGCCGCGCTCATGGAAGAGCTCCTGAGCACGCCGCGGTAGGGGCCTGCGTGGTGGAATGCCGGGAGAAGCATTTCAGACGGATAACCCGCATTCTTTTCGCCCTCGTCCTCTGCGGGTGCGTGACTTCGGATCCGAACGCGGGCGCCCATAGGCAGGGGGACAAGGCGGCACGAGGCGAAGCCGAAAAACGGAGGATGATCGAAGAACGCAGGCCGATCTGGATCTCCGAAGACGCAGCGGGATCCGAGACCGTAATCGGCAGCGAACCGCCCGCATCAGGGGCAGATAGCCGCGGAACGGTGGACGGAAACGATGTGCCGCCGCAACCGGATTCCGCGCAGGCGCCTCCTCTTGAGCTCTATTCTCTTGCCCCTCGACCTGACGGAGAAGCGCGGCTGGAAATCGCCGAGAGACTCGATGAACCGGACCCCGCCATACCGGAAGGCGGAAGCGGCAGTGCGGGGGATCCGCATGAGGAATCGAACGAACCGACACCAGCGGCGGCACCACCGCCTTCTCCAGCAACCGCGGCCGTTGCGCAGGCCGCCTCCGGACAGGGAGCTTCAGCGGCATCCTCGCAACGGACGGCTTCCGTATCCGCTGGCTCGCGGCCGACGGCATCAACATCTGCTCCATCCGCGCCGACTACGATACCGAGCGCAGCGCCTCATCCGGCTGTAGATGGACCGACGAACGAAGGACAGAACCTGAACGGCCAGTCTCTTTCGGCCAGATCACGGGAAGTGCCCGTTGATAACGCCTCGCGGGAAGCAGGACTCCTCGAATACACCATACCCTGGTCCGCGGACGGATTCTCCCTGGTCCTGAATGGTCTTGGATGGATCTATCTCGGATCTGTCCCGGGCGATCCTGATGAGGTGGTCTATCAGTCCCGCTCCTATTCCGCCACGGACACGATCTTTCTCTTCAGAACCGCTAAACCGGGTGAATATCGGCTTCTTTTCCAATTTCAGGATCTGAAAACCGGGGTTCCCCATAACATCGAAGTTTCGCTGTCCCTTGTTGATGCCATAGCCGGGGCCTCCAATCCATACGTTCGGGGAACGATACCAGGGGACTACCGGAAGGCCGTTTCCCTGTTGGCCGAAAAGAGATTCCAAGAGGCTCTTTACGAGTACATCGCTGCGTTTCGGGAGGGGGACGAAGCGGCAGCATCGGCGATCGGAAGCCTTGCCGTGGGTGCAGGCGAGTATGCGACCGGTGCGTCCTACTGGAAAAGGGTCATGAAATCCCAGAATCCGCAGACAAGAGCGAGGGGAACCATCGGATATACTGACGCCGTGATTCGGGGGGCGCTCTCCGATCCGATCCCGGTACCGGATCTGGTGAACGGCGGCAGCGCGATTCCCGCGGATCTACTCAATTCGGCCGCCGGATTCCTCGGTTCCCGCGGCGAACTGGACAAGGCGATCACCCTCTACGAGCATCTGATCGCGCTCTATCCCGAAAATGTAACGGACAAGCTCCTCTTTACCCTCGCCCTGCTCTACGAAACTGAATCGCCCCGGAGGGATGAGCGAAAAGCCTTGGCCTACTACAAGAAGATCCTTGAGGCCTATCCCCTGAGCGAGTATTGGGGGGAGGCCCAGGAGAGGATCCGGTATATCGAACGCCATTATATCCATATTCGGTAGCCGGTTGACACGGGCAGGGTAATTGGGTATAAAAAACGGTACTACTCTGGGAGCACTGCGGGAATGCTTGACTCAATTTCTCGATCCTTTTCCGATATCATCAGACATCTGTCGGGTAAAGCGTCGATAACGGAAAAGAACATCCAAGAGGCCGTCGAACAGATCAAGGTCGCGCTCTTGGAGGCTGACGTGAATCTTCGGGTCGTGCGAAGGTTCGTGAATAGGACGATCGAGGAAGCCACGGGGGAGAAAGTTCTTCGGTCCGTCGATCCCGGTCAGCAATTCGTCAAGATCGTCTACGACAGGATGGTCCAGCTTCTCGGGACGGACAAACCGGAGACGGCATTAAAAGGTCCTGACACGTTGAGCGTCGTCCTGATGATGGGGCTTCAAGGATCGGGCAAGACCACGACCGCGGCGAAACTTGCCGCCTTCTACAAGCGCCAGGGAAGGAAACCTCTCCTTGCCGCTGCTGATCTCGTGAGACCGGCGGCTATCCAGCAGCTTTCCCTTCTTGGCGGGCAGGCCGGCGTCGAGGTGTACGCAGAAGAGACAAGGGATCCCCTGCAGGTTGTCAGGGGGGCCCGCTCATACGCGAAGAAGAAGCTCTTTGACACGTTGATCATCGACACGGCGGGGCGGCTGCATATCGACGAAGATCTAATGAAGGAATTGTCCGCGGTCCGACGCGTTGCGGAGCCTGATGAGGTTCTCTTCGTTGCTGACGCGATGACGGGGCAGCATGCCGTTGACATCGCAATGAGTTTCGATGAGAAGATCGGAATAAGCGGCGTGATCCTCACGAAGTTCGATTCCGATACGCGGGGCGGTGCAGCGATTTCCCTGAAGGAGATAACGGGCAAGCCCATACGGTTCATCGGTACGGGAGAGAAACTCTCGGATCTCGAGCTATTCCATCCGGAACGGATCGCCTCGAGGATCCTCGGTATGGGCGATATCGTCAGCCTGGTCGAGAAGGCGCAGGAGACAATCAATGAGGAGGAGGCGCTCGCCCTTCAGGACAAGATCGAGCAGTCGACATTCACTCTGGAAGACTATTTAGACCAATTCCGGAGGCTCAAGAAGATGGGGAGTATCCAGTCGGTGCTCAAGATGATCCCGGGCGCACAGGACATTGACGAGGACAGGATCGACGAACAAGAGATGAGAAGAGAAGAGGCCATTATCTGTTCGATGACGAGCGCGGAGCGGAAGAACGAACGGATCATCGGCCCTTCGCGGAGAAAGAGAATAGCCATGGGAAGCGGGACTTCGGTGTACGACGTCAACAGACTCTTGAAGAAGTTCGACAAGATGAAGCTGACCATGCGGAAGATGACGAAGAACAAGAAATACCAGGCCAAGATGCTTTCGCAGCTTGGCGGGCAATCATAGACGCTGAGGCAGGATGAGGAGGTTCGAGTGAGCGTTAAGATCAGACTGAAGAGGTTCGGAACGAAACAAAGACCCTATTACCGGGTCGTGGTAATCGATTCAAGGAACGCCCGAGACGGGAAGGTTCTGGAGGAAGTCGGTCTCTATCATCCCATCGAGGTGGAAGAGAAACAGTTCATCGTGAAAGAGGAACGGATCAGGGACTGGATCGGCAAGGGAGCCCAGCCGACCGATACGGTACGCAAGCTCCTGAACAAGAAGCAGTTTTACCTCACGTAGAGCCTTTCTCCGTTCCTGACCTGTTACAGGTAAAAGAAGGAGTTTTTTGTGGAAAAGGAACTCGTCGAGTATATCGCGAAATCCCTCGTGGACGATCCAAGCGGAGTCGTCGTGAACATGATCGAAGGAGAGAAATCAACGATTCTCGAACTGAAGGTCGCTCAGGATGACATCGGCAAGGTGATCGGAAAGCATGGAAGGATCGCGAAGGCGGTCCGCACGATTCTCAGCGCATCGGCGACAAAAACCGGAAAACGGGTGGTTCTCGAGATTCTCGATTGATGGCTTCATGGGCAATATAACCATTGGTGTCATTCGGACATCTCACGGAATTGATGGTCTTTTAAAGGTAAGAAGCACATCAGGAGAAACCGGGCACTTTACCCGTTTGCGCGAGGCGATTTTCCGCAAGGGAGAGAAGGAGCGGGTCTTCGAGGTGGAGGAGGTACGCGCGGCCGGATCCGAGGTACTCCTCAAGGTCAAGGGGATCGACACGCCGGAAGAGGCGAAACTCTTTGCGGGATGGGATCTGCTCGCGTCACGCGCTAACGCCGCTCCCTTGAAACCGGGAGAAGTCTACGCGGTCGATCTCCTCGGATGCCGTCTCATGCAGGGTGAAATCGAACTCGGCATGGTGCGTTCGACCATAGAGGGAGGAGCAAGTGATATCCTCGAGGTGGAACTATCCGGAAGCGGAAGAGCGGTTCTTGTGCCCTTTGTGGACGCCTGGATCGGCGCGGTCGATATCGAGGCGCGCACGATCGAGCTCAGGGAGGGATGGGTTCTCGAATGAAGATCACGGTCCTCTCCCTTTTCCCCGAGCTGTGCGAGGCGTATTTCGGTACTTCCATTATGGCACGCGCGGTCGCGAAAGGGCTGATTTCGTACAAGCTCATCAATATCCGTGACTTCGCAGTCGACAAACACAGAAGCTGCGATGACGCGCCGTACGGAGGGGGAGCGGGCATGGTGCTCCTTCCGGAGCCCCTTGGAAACGCGCTTGACAGCGTAGACGCCGGTTCCATTCGGACCATCTATCCAAGTCCTTCCGGAATTCCGTTTACGCAAAGGATGGCGGTGGAACTTTCCGGAGAGAAGGAACTGATCTTCCTCTGCGGCAGGTACGAGGGTGTCGATCAGCGTATTCTCGACCTGTACGTCGATGACGAAATCTCAGTAGGGGATTACGTTTTATCTTCGGGAGAGCTTGCAGCCTTGGTCATCATCGATGGAATCTACAGACTCCTGGACGGCGTGATCAACCGGGAATCCCTTGAGGAGGAGAGTTTCTCTAATGGGCTTCTCGAATACCCTCATTATACGAGGCCGGAGATCTACCGCGGAATACCGGTTCCCGACGTTCTCCTGTCTGGACATCACGCCAGGATCGCGCAATGGCGTTTGAATAAAAGGCTGGAGAAAACGAGGAAGAACAGGCCGGATATGCTGGAAGTGGAAAGGAAAGATAGCCTGGAAGGACAAGAACAGGCGATACACGCGGAGCAATCAGAGAAGAAGGGGAATAAAAATGGAAGAAATTAGGATGGTAGAGACGGCACAGCTCAAGGAAAACGCGGAGAATTTCAACATAGGCGACACCCTCAAGGTCTATTTCAAGATCGTCGAGGGACAGACCGAACGGATCCAGGTCTATGAGGGTCTGTGCATCGCGAAGAAGAACTCGGGACTGAGGAAGACTTTCACGGTGAGAAAGATCTCGTACGGAGTTGGGGTAGAGAGGATTTTTCCGCTTCATTCTCCGAAGGTCGAAAAGATAGAGGTCGTTAGGAAGGGCAAGGTACGCAGGGCGAAGCTCTATTATATCAGGGATCGGGTCGGAAAAGCCGCGAAGGTGGCCGAGCTCATCCAGAAGAAGGAATCAAAAACAGAGGGAGAAGCCTAACCCGCCCATGCGATCAGCCGGGAACGATGAAATACGGTTTCCCATCGGACCGCATCAGAGGACGCGGTCCGATGGAACCATTCGATTCGCCGTTCTCGGAACCCAAGGTGAAAACCGCTATCTCATCCGTCTCGGCAAAGAGAATAGAATCGCGCGGAGCGGCCTTCCTCTGACAGCGGGAAAGGAATATACAGCGCGGATAGAATCACGGAACAGGGAATTCATCCTCACCGACGCGAAACAGCTTACCGAAACGAACTCAAAGACCGGTGGACGGCTGATGCCTGATCCGCTACTCGCGCTTGTCTATGAGGCATTTCTCCGGCAAGGCGCCTCGCAGTCGGCTGTTGGAATGAAAAGGATCACGGATATCCTCGGCCGGATGGGACGCAGGGACCTCAGAAGCGCCAGGATCCTCGCGATGGCTGATGAGAAGGGGATTCGCCTGGACAAGGACGCGGCAGTCAGACTCCTGGAGGAGATAGAACGGAAAGGAGAACAGGCGGGAAAAGAGGGGAACGCGGAAAACGGCTCCCGGAACGGGAAGCGCAGGAGCCAGCCCGACTTTCTCGCCTTTACAAGGAGCGTTCTCAGTCCAAAAGGGGACTCGGGGGATATGCTTGCTCTATTCAACCATTTTGGATGCCGGGGAGAGAACTGGATCATCGTCCCGTATCGGTATGAGCAGGAGAGAGAATCCGGATCGATCGCGGGAACCATACGGATGCGCGTTCCAGCAGGAACCGCTTCGGTCGACCGCCTGGTCGTAGAATCGGAATATGATGGCGTCAGGTGGACTTTTCTCCTCGAGACGGGAAGGGAGAAATCCTCACGATGCAGGGTATTCTGTACTTCGAGAGAGGAATCGGATGCCGCTGGTCCATTTATCGAAAACTTTGCTGAAAAACTCCAAAACATAGGAATTGAAACTGTCGATATTAGTATTGAAAACGCTGATACGGACGGTTTCGGGCAGAAGGTCGGAGAACCGCATCTTCCCGTCGACAGGTTGGCGTGAAATGAAGGCGGCGAAGGCGCTGGCGATCCAGTACAGGGAAGATTTTCCCGCACCCCTGATCTGCGCGAAGGGCAGGGGTGATCTGGCGGAGAGACTGATCGAAATTGCGCGGAAGCATGGCATCGAAGTCGTGAAGGAAGAAGCCGTGACAGAAGGGCTGTTCCATCTTGAAAGGGGAGATTTCATACCTCCCGAATACTATGCCGCGATAGCGGAAATGATCGCTTTTGTGTATAAAGTACGGAAGGAAAGATGAAAACGTTGCAGGTAAAAGACTTGAGACCGGGGATGATGTTCAGCAAGCCGGTCTATGTGGATGGTGAGAATATCCTGGTCCCTGAGAATGTTCCTCTGAAAGCCAAGGATCTCGAACGCCTTATGAAATGGAAAATCGATTCGGTAAAGACCGAAGGTACGGTGATAGAGGACGACGCGGGCCAGGAGGGAGACGGAAGCGGTGAAAATGTATACAAAGCCCTCCTGGATTCAGGACAGAACAAGGTCCTGTATAAACTATACGTAAAATCAGTACAGATCATGCAGGAGGTCTTCGAGGAGATACATGCGGGCAAACACGGGACGCCGGAAAAGATGGACGGGGTGCTGAACAACCTGTTTCCCGCCGTCCGAGACAATCCGTCGGATATGATCGGATTCACCCTGCGCAGCAGCAGGAAGAAGCACGACCTGGCAGAAAGTTCGATCAACTGCGCGATCATCTCCATCGTCATCGGCCTGAATCTGAAGCTGCCGAGCCACAAGGCGATGAATCTCGGTATGGCCGCGCTGCTGCACGATTCGGGAATGTTCAAGATTCCGGAGGAGATCCTCCAAAAGACGGAGAACCTTTCGGAGGCTGAACTCAACCAGATCAAGACGCACACTCTCCATTCCCTGAAGATCATCACCAAGGAACTGAAATATCCGGAGGAGATCGGTATCGCGGCTCTTCAGCACCACGAACGATGGGACGGGAAGGGATACCCCCACAAGATCGCCGGAAAGAAAATCCACCTGTACGCGCGGATTATATCGGTCGCTGACGCGTTCGAGGCCATGATAAGCGAGAGACCGTACCGGAATTCCATGATCGCCTACAGCGCCATGCGCCAGATCCTAAACGACAACTCGAGACGCTTCGATAGCGACATTCTCAAGGTCTTTATCAAGAGCATGGGGATCTATCCGATAGGCAGTATCGTCCTGTTGAACAATACGGGGATCGGAAAGGTGATTCAGACGCACCCGGATGCCCCCCTGCGGCCTGAGATCATGCTCCTTGTGGGCCCTGACGGCAAGAAGGTCGAGACGGAAACGCGTATCGATCTGCTGCTTGAAAAAAATATCTTCATCGCAAGGGCGATTCATCATAAGGAATTCCAGGAGAAGGTGAAGTAACGGCATCCGTTGACAGAGGGAAGCTTGGCGAACAGCTCGCGGTACGCCACCTGGAACAGCGAGGTCATCGGATCCTCGCGCGGAATTTCAGGACACGCCGGGGAGAGATCGATATCGTCACCGAAACGGACTCGATCGTCGTTTTCGTGGAGGTCAAGACCTGGCTGCGATTGGGATTCGATCAGCTTGAATACGCGCTGAACGAACGGAAGAAGAGGAGAATCATAGCGGTGTCCAGAGAATTCCTCCATAGAAACCCGGAATACTTGGATCGGGAGATACGCTACGATATCGTGTTCATCGGAAGCGACCTTGCAATAGAGCATATTCCCGGTGCTTTTACGGAGTCACTATGATACGAATCGCGAAGCAGACGGATCCGAAGAAGCTGATGGAATTGAAGGCGAAGATCAAGGACGAGGAATACCTCTCCATGGCGATAAGACGGCTCGAGCATACCTTGACGAACGAGATACTCAACATGAAGCAGGATACACGACATGGATGAACAGAGGAGCGGCAGGAAGCGGCGGAGAAGGTACCAGGGCAGGAGAAAAGAGCACCCGCCGATCGAGAATAGGAACTTTCCCATCTGCCCGCTTTGCGGAAAGGAACTCAGGGAGATCTCCTCGGCAATCGCTGAACGTGAAACGAAACAGCCGGCTCATTTCGACTGCGTCCTCAAGCAGCTGCAGGAACAGGAACCTGTTAAACAGGATGAGCAGTACTGCTATCTCGGAAAGGGTGTTTTCGCGGTGATCAAATTCACACAGACGGGGCAGAAGGGACAGCAGTTCACGATCGTGAGAAAGATCGAGTATGAAAAGGAAGATGAAATCCCCCAGTGGCGAAAGGACGAGTCAAAAAGGCATCTGAAGTTATAAGAATAGGCGCCCTGAAAAGGGCGCCGGCGAATTCCGCTATTTATAGTTTCTCAGCTCGTTGAGAATCTCACGGGCCTTGTATTTGACATCCCTGATATAATTCCCGGAAGCGATCGCGATTACGGCGCGGTAGACTTCCACATCCTTGATACCGTTGTTTTTCTCTGCGATCTAGCCGAGAGCGAGCAGGGCGGCAAAGGCAACGTTATCATCCGGTCTCACCGCGTCCTGCTGGAGGATGATCCAGGCGATTGCCCTCGATACCTCGTTGTTTTCGTTCAGCCCGATCTGGCCGAGCGCTTACACGGCTTCGGACCTCACCATGGGTTCGTTGTCTGACATAAGGACGTCTACAAGTGTGTCTTTCGCCGCCTCGCCGCCGATCTGACCGAGGATAGAGCAGGCCATCCTGCGAACATCGGGAAAGTTATTGACCTGGAGACCGTTCTCACGGGTTATCCTGCCGATTCCTTCGCTCGAGAGATAGTCGAGAACCTCAATGGCTACGGTATCATCTCCCGTGATCCGACCCTCGTCAACCATTTCCTGGAGGTACCGAAGGGCAAGAAGCTTCATCTCTCTGTCTTCGGACACCGCCTGTTCTTTGATGATGCGGATTTCGACATTCTGAAGGTAGAGTTCCTCGATAGTAGCCTCTTTACCCGATTCGGAACCGCCGGCGGCGGCCTGCGCAAAGGCGAAAGCGGGCAGAATCAGGATAAAGAATGATACGATGATTAGGCATATTCCCCGTTTCATATATTCTCCCTAGTGAAAACTATAGCAGCTTTTGCTGCACATGACAACACATTTTCCCGGGGCTGAGGCTCCGAGTGTCTTACCATATCCCAACTTTCCATTCGCCGTCAACTTTCTCCAAAAGATATAGCAGATAGGGAACATTATCAATGATCATGAGGGCCTTGATATGAGTACTATCAATGAAAACGATCTCATCGAGGCGCGCGTTCTGCCTACTGCTCACCACGACGTTCGTGAAGTAGTCGTGAAGGTTCTTGAGGCGGATATTGTACTTCTTCAGGATCGGTTCCTCCGATATCTGTCGAAGGACTTCAGGATTGTTGAATTTATCCCGATAGTCCTGGGTCAGGTATGTGAGCCATTTTCCGTAGTCCTGGGCCTTAATGATTCCGTTGAGTTCCTCAATGAGTGTTTCAACGCTGTCAAAGGTCCTCGTGTACTCCTCTTCGGATACGGAAAACTCGACCGTCTCTTCCGCGGGAACCGCTTGTGGCTCCTCCACGGTTGAATCCGCCTGTTTCTGAGGGGAAGGTTCCTCCGCTTTTATCTCAGACATCTGTTCCGGGACGATTGAACCAGGATCCGGCTCCTCCACGATCGCGGCTGGAGGAGGAGTAGCGCAGGAGAAAAAGGTAAAAACAGCCACACAACTGAAGAAAAGGTATATCGGTTTCATCAAACCTAGTGTACTGTGCGTTGCATGGTTTGTCAAAAACTAAATTCGCGCAATGATGGGATGAAGGGAAGAGAGACCACCTGAAGTATTATCTCTTGACAAATGCCAATACCTATATATACTGACCGTATGAGCAAAGCCGTATATCCCGGGTCTTTCGACCCCCCGACGAACGGTCATATGAATGTGATCGAAAGGGCATCGCGCGTTTTCGGCGAGCTTTATGTCGTGATTGCCGTAAACGAGGGGAAGAAGTTCCTCTTTTCCCGAGAAGAACGGGTGCACATGATGGAATTTTTGCTGAAGGACTACCAAAACGTCCATCTGCGCGTCTGGGATCGTCTCATCGTCGATTTCGTTCAGCAGGAAAACGCGAAGGTCCTCCTGCGGGGAGTGCGGGCACTTTCCGACTTCAGTTATGAATTTGAGCTCGCGATGACCAACAAGGGGCTGAACCCGGATATTGAGACGATGTTCATTCCAACTGATCCGAAGTATTTCGTTCTCCGGTCGTCGGCGATCAAGGAAATCGCGCTGTACGGGGGGGATGTCTCGTCGATGGTACCGGGAATCGTGGCAAAGGCACTTAAGGAAAAGCTCGAGGCGCAGAAGGCAACCGATTCCTAAGGGAAGCATCGTTGAGCTACGATCTAAACCGACGCTTGACAAGAAAATAACAATAGGATACCTTCTCCGAAGGTTTGAATCGACTCTATCTATCGACGAGAGATTCTTTCAGTACCATTAGAGAGGGAGATACATGGCTGTACCAAAATATAAACCGTCCAAGGCACGATCACGGAGAAGAAAATCCATCAATATGAAACTTCCCACTCCGGGACTGATTGCCTGCAGTACATGCGGCAACAAAGTCCTTCCCCATAGAGTCTGCCCGAAATGCGGTTTTTACCGTGGAAAGCAGATACTCGTTCCAGAAGAAATGACCTAAAAGAGGAGCAGGAAAATGGACGAACTGTTTGAAAAGATCAAAAAGCTGATCGCTGAAAAACTGGAAGTCGATGAAAGTAAGATCACCATGGACGCCTCTTTCAGACAGGATCTCGGTGCCGACAGCCTCGATACCTATGAACTCGTGTATGCCATCGAGGAAGAGATGGGTATCACGATCCCTGACGAGAAAGCCAACGAATTCGAGACAGTCGGAGACGCTCTGAACTACATCAAGACGCAAGTGAAGTAACTTTTCCGCTGTGGGATTATTTCAGAAAACAGAAAATCAGAAAACAAGTCTCTTGACATCGGAGCGGAGAAAGGAACTCCAATTATTCGAAAAGAACGCCGGAATAAGGTTCAGAAGGATCGACCTTCTGAACCTTGCATTCTCGCATCGATCGTACGCGAATGAAACACCGGGAGTGCTTAACAACGAAAAATTGGAATTCCTGGGGGATTCCGTTCTCGGTCTTGTCGTAAGCGAATACCTATTCGAGCAACTCGAAGACCGCAATGAAGGCGATCTGGCCCGTATCAAATCTTTCGTCGTCAGCGAGGACAGCCTCGCGGTGATCGCGAAAGAACTGAAAATCGACAATTTCATCCTCATCGGAAAAGGGGAGGAATACTCCGGGGGAAGATCGAAAAAGGCGATACTGGCGGATTGCATGGAGGCGATCATCGGCGCCTATTTTCTAGACACGGGATTCAAGGGCGCGAAGGCGTTCGTGCTCAGATACCTCATTCCACAGATAGACAGCGTTCTCGCGGACAGACACAAGAAGGATTACAAAACACTTCTTCAGGAATACGTTCAGAAGAGGTTCAAGAGTTATCCGAAATACCAACTCGTGAGAAAGACGGGTCCAGACCATGACCGGACATTCTGGGTAGAAGTCCGCATCAACGGCGAAACCTGCGGAGAGGGAAAGGGCAAGAACAAGAAGGAAGCGGAACAGAACGCCGCGAGCATAGCGTATCAAAAAATATACAAATCAGGAGAATAAACGTCGAGTCTCTCGCAGGATCATGACGACAGGTTTCGGTAGAGACGAGAGGCGATGGCGACAAGAGTCTCCTCGGTGTTCTGGGAGGGGTCATCCAGAACCGTTTCCAGCAGTTCCTTGAGAATCACTCCCATAAGAGGACCTGACTTAATCCCGCAACGTTCCGTAAGGATCCGGCCATCAACGGCGAGATCCCGAAGGGAAAAAGCGCTTTCGTTTGAGATGATCTGTTCGATCCGCGTCCTGAAGGGTTGCAGGAAACCGGGCCCGCAGCGGGAATCGATTTTTCCGGCGCAATCCGCTTCAAGGAGGAGAAAGAGGTCGTCGAGTGATGTGCGTCCGACTCTCGCGATGAAGCGGCGGACGGCGCCGTCGCTCCATGTTTCGTTGTAGAGAGTCATATGGTGCTCGATGAGGTGACACACCTGTTGTTCAACCGCCTTGGGGAATCGGTAACGAGCGAGTATCCTGTGCGCCAGGCGGGACGAGATCTTTTCATGCCCGTGAAAGGAGACGTTTCCATCGACAGTCTCTTCCATGACCGAAGGTTTGCCGATATCGTGGAGGAGCGCGGCTAACCGGACGTTTAGATTGTCTTTCGGAGCGTAATCGCAGGATCTGAGAAGATGGGTGAGGAGATCGAAGGGAGGATCTCCTGCCTGTGCGACGGATGCGCAGGCGGACAGTTCAGGAAGAATCATGGGAAGCAGTCCGGCCTCGGCCATGGTCAGAAACGCGCGTGAAGGTTTCTCGCTGCGAAGGATCTTTTCCAGTTCGTCCCGTATCCTTTCGGCTGATACTGCGTTTATGAAATTCCGGCATTCATACATGGCCTTTTTCGTGGCTGGTTCGACAGAGAAACCTAGCTGGGCGGTGAATCTGCACGCGCGCAGGAGGCGTAGACCGTCCTCGGAGAAGCGTTCAGACGGCTTTCCGATGGCTCGAATGAGCCCCGCGGACAGATCTGCGATACCGTGGTGGGGGTCGAGAATCTCCCCCGTATGGATATCGCAGGCGAGGGCGTTTATCGTGAAATCTCTTCTGGCCAGATCCTCCTCGATGGACGGGGTGAATTGAATGGAATCGGGATGTCGAGCGTTGCTGTAGATTCCGTCGATCCTGAAGGTAGTGACCTCGAAACGATGTTTCCGGAAAAATACGGTTACCGTTCCGTGCTTGATCCCTGTAGGGATGACGTGAGAAAAAAGAGCACAGACTTGCTGGGGGAGGGCGTCAGTCGCGAAATCAAAATCGGTCGGCCCCAGGCCGGCAACCATGTTACGTACGGCTCCCCCCACAAGAAAACACTGGAAGTGGTTGGAAAAAAAGCGATTGCCGAACTCCTTCACGATGGCGGGAAGTGGGATATTCATCTCCCGCTAGTAATACCGAAACAGGTTTCCGGTGTCAAGGAGCGGACAGATGAAATGAAAAAGGCTGCCGGAATCCGGCAGCCTTGAAAACGCAGCGAACGGCTTTTTTATTGGAAGAGCTGCATGACCGACTGAGTCTTCTGATTCGCCTGCGCGAGCATGGCGGTGGAAGACTGAACGAGGATCTGGTTCTTGACGAAGTCGAGCATGTTGTAGGCCATGTCGGCGTCCCTGATCCGCGATTCCGCGGCCTGCAGGTTTTCGGAACCGACCGCGAGGCCTTTGACCGCGAATTCGAGCCTGTTCTGGTAGGCGCCGAGATCGGCGCGTTGCTTGTTCAGAATCTTCAACGCGCGGTCGATCACCGAGATCGAGATGTTCGCGGAATCCGGATTCTCGATCGAGATGAAAGTGGCGGTGTGGGGAAGGCCGCTGGGCCCCTGGATCCCCAATCCCTGCGCCGTCATGGTTCCGATGTAGATCCGTTCCCTCTGATCCATGTTGGCTCCGATGTGCAGCCACATGCTTCCGGTGACGACGTTTGTGCCGGTTTCCCGAGCGAAACGCCCCGTCATCACGTTCATGCCGTTGAACTGAGCGTGAGAGGCGATGCGGTTCAGCTCGTCGACCAGCTGAGATACCTCAACCTGGATCTGCATCCGATCCTCGGCCGAGTAGATCCCATTCGATGCCTGTACCGCGAGCTCTCTGAGCCGGTGCAGGATATCCTGGGATTCCTGGAGATATCCTTCAGTCGTCTGGATGAAGGAGATCCCGTCTTCGGCGTTCTTCTCCGCTCTCTGCAAGCCACGGATCTGGGCCCTCATCTTCTCCGAGACAGCGAGACCGGACGCGTCGTCTCCGGCGCGGTTGATCCTCTGACCGGATGAGAGCTTCTCCATGTTCTTGTCAACGTTGATGTTGTTGAACCTGAGGCTGCGGTGAGCGAACAGTGCGCTCATGTTGTGGTTGATAATCATACCATCCTCCGTGAATGTATGCTGAGGACATCCTTGTCCTCTATGACATATTTCGGAAAAAAAGGGAGGGAGATGAGTATTATTTCCTCTAAAGGAACGCTCTGGAACGCGGTATATACTCGTTTTGGGATATAATGTACAAATATACCGGAAAAAAGATGAGAGACACTCGCGGACTGCTGTTTATTGGAGGAGAAGCCCCCGAACGAGACGCCCTGGGACCATACACTGGCAGGGATGATGCGTATGTTATCGCGGCTGATTCGGGTCTGGAGACGGCGCTTCGCTATGGAATTGAACCCGATCTGATCATCGGCGATATGGATTCCCTTTCTGACCTGCGCCTGCTCGCAGGAAGGGAGGCGAGAACCATCCGGTATCCCGTCGATAAGGACGAAACGGATACGGAAATGGGCCTTGACCTGATGAGAAACGCGGGTTTGCGGGACATCACGATCATCGGGGGCGGGGGCGGAAGGCTCGACCATGAGTATGCGCTTTTCATGATCTTTGAGCGCGACTTCCATCCAACGAGATGGTTTTCCCGCCGATCCGGTATCCGAAGCATCGATACCTCCCTGACGATGGAGGCGCCTGCAGGCACCATAGTATCTTTTTTCCCCGTGGGACAGGGTCCCTGGAGCATGATCTCCACCGGACTCGTATGGCCGCTCGATTCGCTGCGCTGGAAGAGGGGAGATTTCGGAATAAGCAATAGGTTCGCAGAGACGCGCGTATCCGTGACGATGAGAAAAGGAAGAATCATCGCGATCCACGATCTTTCGCTTGTCGTCACCGAGGGAGACTGAATCGATGGAAGAGGGAAAGGTTTTTCACGAACTCTCCCGGGGATTGCCAGAAGAAGAGCGGAAGCAGCTCCTGGAACGAATACGGAAAAGCATCCAGGTAGATCAGGGAGATCTCGAGGGATCCGAAAGCTCCACGGAGCTCGATCCCGAAGAACGGGAAAAGACAATCGAGGCGGACATCGCGAAGGAAGGCGTTCTTTCCAGAGTTCTTCTTTGGCTACTCTCCAAGCTTTCAGGCAAGACACAGCACGAACTGTTCCTCTCCAAACGCCTGAAACAGCTGAAAAAATCGATCCTCCGTCAGAACGCGGACCTGAAGGGGCTCGACTCGAAAACGATCTCCGGCCAATGCGGGTACGAATTCTTCAGGCTCTACCTCTCCTCGATACGTCTCAAGGATGTTGTTCAGAAGCTCTTCGTCAAACCGGAAAACTTCGAACGGGGGATCCTCCGGGTCATCGAAAGGGAGCTGCCGGAAACCAAGCACTCGGTGAAGGATCTCGTCCCGTTGCAGGCCTTGGAAGAGACCTACCTTAGAACCGGAATGAAGAGCTCTTTGCGTGAAGAGGTGTTGAACGCGATAGACGGATATATCGCTACGATTCCTCGAGAGGTGTTTTCCTCGATCGAGGAGGGGATCGTACCTATCCTGCAGATCAAGGAAATCGTCATGTATCCCTATCTTTCCCTTTTCAAGCTGTTCCAGTTCGTTCCGGCCGCGGGAACAATCGCGGACGCCTCCTCGTTTAGAAGCGCCTCCGCGTATATCACCATGGAATACCTGAAGCGGATGTACAACGCACTCACTATCGCCTCCAGGCTCAGGAATCCCATCGTCTTGCATGACGACTTCCTCACGTACATGGCGGAACTCTGCCGTGCCGAGCAGACCGAAGCGAAAGCTGATGATGACGAGATAGACGCAGTCGAGGCACAGAAGAACCGCATCGTCGCCGAACTGCCGGGGCTCGTCTCGGCGATGATGGAATTCTCGAGGAAGGTTCCTCTCAGGGATCTCATCAGATTCTATACGCAGGATCCCTACTATACGTCTTCGGCGGAGATGCCGCAGCTTTTCCTCCGGGAGTTCTATCAATCCGTTCTCCGGATTCGTTTCTCCGACGAGATCGATTACCTCTTTCCTGAGATTCAGCGGCTCTATATCGAGAAGAAGATAGAGCATATTTTCAAAGGAAGACTTCTCTCGAATTTCCTCAACTATCGGGAATACACGAGCATCGATTACAAGAAACTCGGCCTTCCCTTCTTCATGCATACAAAGAGTCTCACGCTTATACACAATTTCATCATCATCTATTTCCGGGAGAACGTGCAGGAATTGATCAGGATACTCGGGCGGGGTATCCTGGCGCAGAGCAGGAGCATTATGGACCGGCTGATCCTTCACAGTACCGCACTCGAAGATATCGAGGAGAAGATCACTGCCTTCGACTACTCCCTTTCCCCGGATGCGGAGGATGGGAAGATCTTTCAAAGACTCAGGTTCTCGCTCGCGACGGACGCATCCCAGCAGAGGATCTATCGTTCCATCGTTCTCCAGAAGGATAAAGAGGTGAAGGATTTCATCGAACGTTCGACAGAGTCCTTACAGGGCCTGTCTAAAGTGCTACACGAAATTCTCACCTCAACGGGAAAAGCGGTGCAGGCACAGCTGAGCAGCCATTATCTTATCAAGGGAAAGGCGGTTGCCATGCGGGACGTGATCCAGGAGAGGTTGGTGATCATTGACGAATTCAGGAAGCTTCTCGATCTGGTTCTCAGAATCGAGCGCGGTTAAGGCTTCTCCGCATCGAGGGCGAGAAAATCGAGGAGAATCGGGTATTCGGTAAGCAGTTCGCCGTACGCACGGAGCTCGGCCAGGCGGTCGCTGAGGGCGACTTCCCTTTCAGCCGAACGCGACGTCGCCTCCGCCAGGGTGAGAGTCCGGGTCGTGATGATCTGGCCGTAGTTCCCTCTCAGCACGGAGTACAATTCCAGGTCGGGAAGCGAAACGGAAACGGGAACCGCAGAAACGATTTCGACCATTGGGACGCGCGTTCGGAGGAGCTCTGATATAGCTTCCTCGAGAGCGGAAGCCGAGAAGAGCTGATCAGCGGATTCTACCGTGCCGATTCTGCTTCTGATGAAAGAAGATACCTCGGAGCAGCATCTGTCGATGACAGCGGAATACCAGTTCTGCAGAGTATCGGGCCTGATTCCTTCCTGCGCCGCAAGGGTGGGAAGCTGGTCCGGGTCGAGGAGAAAGGTTATGGAGAAATCGAAGGAGTAGGCGAAATTCGCCTTCCCGTCGACGAGCGCCGCGTACACCTCGGAGGAGGGGAGAGTGCCGTCAAGCGTGACGTGGAAGCTCTGAGGAACAAGGGGAAAGGTATAGATAGTCATGTTTCCGGGTATGAGTCTTTCCCACCGCCAGATGAATCTGCCTGGAAACAGTGGTTCCTGGTCCCAGCCGCTCGTTTTTGTAAATGCGACGGCACAGGTATCTGGGCCTATGCGGATCTGAATCCATCCGAAGTAAAAAACAGCACCTGACAGGAGAATGAGGATGGCCATAGTGATGACTATCGTGCGAACCGGATGAAGCGATCTCGACATTCCGTTCCCTCGTTTTCTTGAGATTCCGGAACCGTGCCCGGAGAAGAAAGACAGGAATCGTTTCAATTGTGGATTATACCAGAAGCTGGCGGCATCCGCAATGAGAAAGGTACTGACAATCGTGGTGCACTGTATTACAATCTTCCCGATGATGAAACCGTGGGGTCCTATAAGGGACGGCATTAGAATGCTCATGCTCCTCTGTGGAATACTCTCCGTCATGGTCGTTACCCTGTTTATCTTGGGCAACTTTCAGGATTTCCTAGACACGACACAAGCGGTACTGCTCGGTATCGGTGAAAAAGCCCTTTTGCTAGTCATTATCCTTGGCCTGTACCGCATCCTGTTCATCCTGATTGGTCTTTTCGTTGAGCGGGTGTTTCTATTCCGCTCATTTGCCGGAAGCCTTATCGCCATCCTGTCCGCTGCCGCGGCCGCGATAGGTGTAAGTTCGATACGAGTGCTTATCATGCCAGGATCCGGATAAAACAGTGGAGGAGAGTGTTCAATGGGTTCAGTGAAAGCGGTTCGAGGAGCGATCCGCGTCGATGTCGATACAAAAGAAGAGATTTGCCGAAGGGTAGGAGAGCTCATCTGGAAGTTGAGCGAGGAAAACAGCCTTTATAGAAAGAGGATCATCTCGATCCAGTTCACGCAGACGAAAGACCTTATATCCGCTAACCCGGCTACGGCGCTGCGAACAATCGAGGGATACGCCAATGTTCCGCTTTTCTGTGCACAGGAACCGGAATATGAGGGTTCCATGGAGCGGGTCATTAGGATCCTGGTGCCGTACGAGGAACGCGCCTCGCGCGTTCCTCGCGCGGTCTATCTGAACGGAGCAGAAAGACTCAGAGGGGACCTTTTTCAAAAGTGACATTGAAGCATAAGAATCTGTTTCCTGAAATACCATTGAAAACATCTATCGAGATCGCAAAGATACGGAAGGCAGGTCAGCTTCTTCACGAGGTGCTCGAGGAGCTCCGGAAGTCCCTGAGCGTCGGGATGAGGACTGAAGAGCTTGACTGGATATGCGAAAACAACGTTCGGAAACGCGGTCTGGTCCCCGCCTTGAAGGGCTACTGCGGTTATCCCTCGTGCTTGTGTGTCTCCGTGAATAATGTCGCGGCTCACGGGATTCCCTCTTCATATATAATTCAACAGGGCGATCTCGTCTGCGTCGATTGCACCGTCTCCCTTGAGGGATGGCATGCGGACGCGGCCAGGACCTGGATCGTTGGGAGGGGAACACCGGACGCCAGGAGGATCCTCAAGGCGTCTTACGAGGCGATGATGGCAGGCATAGGAGCGGCGAAAGCCGGCTCGCGATTCGGGGACATTGGAAGCGCGATCCGCAAGGCGGCGGACAGATACGGGTGCGCGGTTCTCGAAAACTTTGTGGGACATGGAATCGGGAGGAATCTGCACGAAGAACCGGTGGTTTTGCATACCGGAGAACCGGACACGGGAATGCCGATCGTCCCCGGTATGGTCTTTACCGTGGAACCGATCCTCTCGCTCGGCTCCAATCAGGTGAAGACCCTTAAGGATGGATGGTCTGTCGTTACCCTGGATAACGCCCTTACCGCGCAGTTCGAGCATACCGTCGCGGTTTTTAGCAATCGGACGGAGATCCTTACGAGGCAACAGACGTAGTCTTGACTTTCAGAATAGGTTTCGATAGGCTTTGAGCTTCAGTGAGCACAAAAAGATACACGCCACCTTAGCTCAGCTGGCCAGAGCACGTGACTTGTAATCTCGGGGTCGTCGGTTCGAATCCGACAGGTGGCTTGACACAAGTGAGGCCCTATGGTAGGGTTACGGCGATTTTTCGGGGAGATTCCCGAGTGGACAAAGGGGGCAGACTGTAAATCTGTTGGCTACGCCTTCGGAGGTTCGAATCCTTCTCTCCCCAAACCTTTCCTGCAATGATGGAAAGGTTTTTTTATCCCTGTTACCAATCCGATGGTTTCTTGTTTTTTCAGTACCTAGGGTTTATATTCTTCTGAGGACCAATCTCTGTGGAAGTGGATGGGAAATTTTACGATCAGGGCTTGTATTTTGAATGCCAACGCTGCTCGCGGTGCTGCCGATACGAACCTGGTTTCGTTTTTCTTTCCTTGAGGGATCTCAGCGATCTTGAAATTGCGCTCAACCGCACGCGTGACGATATCATGAAGGAATACTGCAAGATCGTCGACGTGGGAGGATCGAAAAGGGTGAGCCTGAAGGAGAGGGACAATTTCGACTGCATCTTTTGGGCGGATGGCGTCTGTACAGTCTACGAGAAACGTCCGCTCCAATGCAGGAGCTTCCCCTTCTGGAACACGCTGTTGCAGAGCACCGAAGACTGGGAGGAGATGAAAAAGCGGTGCCCGGGCATCGGAAAGGGCAGGCGCCACGAAATCGCGGAGATCAGGGACTGGCTCGCACGAAGAGAGGAGGAACCTGTCATCGTCATTCCGCAGTGAAGAGGCTCCATGGCAGGGGAGGAGATTGAAAAAGGATGAGAATCAAATTCTGGGGCGTTCGGGGTTCCTGTCCAACTCCCTTGACATCGGAAAAACTCCAGAGCCGAATCGCCGCCGTGGTTCAGCGAATAGAAAAGACGGACCTTGAAACGCCTGAAGATAGGGAGCGTTTCATCGCGTCGCTTCCGGAACACATCCTAAATACGGTGGGGGGAAACACCACCTGCATCGAGATCAGATCTGAAGACAACACGGTCATTCTCTTTGACGCGGGATCCGGAATCCGCGAGTATTCGACGGCTCTTAAGAAGCGCAGGGAAAAAATCGACGAATATCATATCTTCTTCACGCATTTTCACTGGGACCATCTTCAGGGGTTGCCGTTTTTCCTTCCCGCGTACGACAAGAATGTGACTCTGCATTTCTACAGCCCTGTGGAAAACCTCGAGGAAATTCTCCAGGGACAAATGGTCAAACCCTATTTTCCGATAACGATGAACGCGATGGCGGCAAAAGTTGTCTATCACAGGATCGATGACGAACCGATACGGATCGGTTCCATATCCGCGCGATTCAGGAAAGTGAAGCACCCAGGCGACTGCATCTCCTACAAGCTGACGGAAAACGGTAAATCCATGGTATTCTCCACGGACACGGAGTTGACTGAGATCGATTTCTCAAAAACAGAGGAAAATACCGCTTTCTATCAAAATACGGATCTCATCATCATGGACAGCCAATACACATTGGACGAGGCGATCGAAAAATACGATTGGGGTCATTCATCCTACAGCTTGAGCGTAGACTTCGCCAAGGAATGGGGCATAAAGAAGCTGATTCTATTCCATCACGAGCCGACCTATGACGACGGCAAGATGTACAGAATCCTAAAATCGGCGCGGTGGGATCTGAATCACCTGACTGAACAGGATCTGCGGATCGATTTGGCTACGGAAGGAATGGAGATCACTCTCTGATGGAACTCTCCCTAAAAGACACGCTCTCCTTATTCCTCTTCCTCCATTCGAGGGAAAAAGAACTGCCGCTGGATGTGGTCCCCATTTTCAGAAAGATAGAAAAAGAGATGTGGAATCGGTATTCCATCGAAGAGTTGGAGCTTCTGGAATCACGTTCAGGGGGAAACGGTATCTGAGCTCATAGAGAGTGATCGTCCAGCCTCGGACGATCACACGGATAAATCGCCTGATATGGAGGAGCGTATGCGCCAATCGATCAGACCAATACGGCGGATTATCGTTGTTCTGTCATTTGCCCTTGCGACAGCAATACCCATGCCCGCCGATACCGGTGAAAGGATATACGATTTCTATTCTCCCACCTTCCTGTCAGAAGGCGCCACGGTTGTGGGCGCTGAATCGCCTCAGGCGGATATATTCAATCCGGCGATCGGCGCTGGAGCGCAGAGGACGATACTCGACGTGAGTTACCTCGGGATAGCGGATGGTTCCGAGGGCTATCTCGGTCATGCGGTCAACATCGGTAATACGATTCCCACCAAGGTGGGAGTCGTCAGCTGGTCAGGACATTTCATCTCCTCCTCCCTTTCGGAATACACGATAGGGGCGCAGGGCGGGCTTCGGGCTTCTTTTGCCAAGGATCTCTTTCCGAAATTCCACGTCGGTGCGGGAGTGAACCTCTCTTTTGGGAGCGGCTGGGCTTTGACCGCGTCGCTGGGTGTCATCAACTATCTGGGCGATCTCGGTCCTCTGAAGGATTTTACCTGGGGCGCGGCTCTCCAGGAGATGGGATACGCGACTTTCAACGCAGAGGTCGGGGATTATCCGCCGCTTTTCACGCTCGCGGGGGGCGCTTCGTGCGTCTTGATCGACAATGAGATCATCCGGCTGAAGGCTCTGACCGAAATCAGCGTTCCCGGTTTCACCAATTTCAGGTTCAGGCTGGGCGGAACCGTGACGTTCATCGACACGATATACCTTTCCTTCAACAGCGTCGTCGATGTCGACGAGATCCGTGACGCCGGTGCGGCGACCATGATACCCGCTTTCGGGGTAGGCTTCACGTACAAGCTGGATCTGAAAGGGGACATATCCTTCCTGAACATAACGGAACGCGGTTGGAACAGGGGGGAAATCAAGGTGCAGACCGCCGCGGCCCCGCTGCGTTCCGGTATCTGGGGCTTCGGGCTAGGCGCCAACGTCCCGCTCGGCGTTCTCGATAGGAATCCACCTCGTATAGCGGTTGAATACCCGGAAGCGCTCTATCTCTCTCCCAATCTTGACGGAATCAGCGATGACTTGGTCCTCCCGATCACAATAACGGATGAGAGGTATGTCGCCGGATACAGATTCTTCATCACGGATCCCTCCGGGGCGGTGATCAGGGAGATCAGGAACAAGGAGTATCGCCCGGAGAATGAACAGGAGAAAACCATCTTCGAGAGGTTCGCGGCAGTTAAGAGCGGCATTGCCATTCCGGATTCGATCCTCTGGGCTGGACTTTCCGATGAGGGATCGACAGTGCCTGACGGCACCTACGCCTTCGCGATCGAGGCATGGGATGACAACGGAAATATCGCAACGGAGGGCCCTTATACGATCCATATCGACAACACCCCTCCGACTATTCTCTTGCAAAAAATCGAAGGCAACGACCTCATCTTTTCCCCGAACGGGGATGGCGCCAAGGACACGATTCGAATCGTTCAGGAGGGTTCGCGTGAGGATAGATGGGTCGGAAAGATCAGCGATGTTTCTGGGACGATCCATCGAACGTTGCAATGGTCAGACAACGAACCCGAGTCTTTCTCTTGGGACGGAACGGACGATGCGGGAGCTCTCCTCCCTGACGGAATCTACGCGTATACGATTACCGCTGTCGATCGAGCCGGAAACGTGGCGAACGCTTCAATCGACAATATCTTCATCAATACTCAAGTGACGCCGATCACGATGCAGATCGACAGATCGACATTCTCTCCCAATGGTGACGGAGAAAAGGATACCGTGCTTTTCACGCTGGGCATTCCAGTGAAAACCGGCATCGATACGTGGGAGATCGAGATCGTCGACTCGACGGGCAGAGTGCGGCGGACCGTGACCGGCGAAGGTACCATACCGGCACAGTTCCTGTTCGACGGCATGGACAATCGGAACAAGCGCTTGGATGAAGGAAGCTATACCGGTACGCTTCGCGTACGCTACTTCAATGGAAACCATCCCCAAAGCGTCACTCCTCCGTTCGTCCTCGATACCACCGCCCCCCAGGGAGTAGTCCGCTCGGACCTGAACATCTTTTCTCCCAATGGAGACGGCAATAAGGACGAAATCATCATTTACCAGGAAACATCGCTTGAGGAGCAATGGGTCGGAAGGATCATTGCCCCGGATGGCAGCCTAATCCGCAGATATGTCTGGATAGAAAAAGCCGATCCCAGTTTCATTTGGGATGGAAGGGCCGAGGATGGAAAGCTCTGCCAGGACGGAACATATACATACCAGCTTCTCTCGACGGACAGAGCAGGCAACACCGGCACATCAAACGAGATCGCGTTCGAACTCAACACCGAAGAAACCCCAGTCATTCTCACTATCGAATACGACGCTTTTTCCCCGAATTCGGACGGGGTGCGGGACACGATCCGGATCATTCCCCAGATGAAGATAACGGAAGGGATCGACACATACCGGATCATCATCGATGATGAAAACGGGAATGAGATCCGCGCCGTAACGGGCAAAGGAAAGATCGACTTCTATCGATGGGACGGCACCGCATCTAGCGGAAGGAAAGTTCCGGATGGAACGTATGTAGCGCGTATCGAGATCCTCTATAAAAACGGAAACAACCCGAAAGCCCGATCCATGCCTTTCACCGTAGATACTGTCTACCCGACCGTTTCGCTTAAGACGGAGTATCTCCTGTTCTCGCCCAACGGGGACGGGAAACGGGATTCCGTCATCATCGACCAAACAGGCAGCAACGAATTGCTATGGGAGGGTGCTGTCGTTTCCCGGAACGGAACCGTGCTCCGGAGATTCTTCTGGAAGGGAATCCCTGACAGGATGGAATGGAACGGAACCGATGAAGCGGGAAATCTCATGCCGGACGATTCATATTCTTACCGGATAAGCGCGACTGATCCCGCGGGGAATACAGGGAATGCCGAGATTCCCGGTATCGTGATCGACAATAGGCAGACACCGGTCTTCATCACTACGGGTGGGAAAGGTTTCTCTCCGAACAACGATGGATTTAGCGACACGATCAGTTTCAACACGATCGTAACTCTCCGGAGCGGAATCGTCTCTTGGAAGATCGACCTGGTACGGGATAGGGATATCGTGGAATTCAGCTTTGAAGGAGGGGATCGCATTCCCTCATCCGTGATCTGGGACGGCAAGAATACGCAAGGCGCGATCGTTGAAGGAACATACAGCGCCCGTTTTACCGTGACCTATGAAAAAGGCGATGTCTCGACGGCCCAATCGACCGCAGTCGTCCTCGATATCTCGGCTCCTCAGGTAGCGGTCGATATGAATCCGATCCCGTTCTCTCCCGATAACGACGGAGTCGATGACGACCTCACGATCGCGATCGCTGTCAATGATGCAAGCCAGATCGTATCCTGGAGGCTTGTGATACGGACTTCGCAGGGAGGGATCTTCCATGAATTCGGCGGAGAGGGAGCGCCGACGGGGAAGATCGTCTGGGACGGAAGATCCCGTAAAGGAGAGCTTGTTTTTTCCGCCGAGGATTACCCCTTCACCCTTGCGGCGACGGATACGTGGGGGAATACCGGTTCAATAGAAGGGCTGATACCCGTTGACGTGCTGGTTTTCAGAGACGGAGAGAAATTGAAGATTCAGATCGCCAGCATCACGTTCGCTCCCAACAGCGACCTCTTTTCAACGACGAATGAGCAGATCGTACAGAAGAACGACTATGTGCTCAGAAGAATAGCCCAGATCCTGAATAAGTACCGGAATTACAACATCACGATAGAGGGACACGCGAATCCAACGAGATGGCAGAATCCCGCGGAAGCGGAGAGGGAGGAGAGGGAGGAGCTCCAGCCTCTCTCGGAGAAACGCGCGCTGCAGGTGAAAAACGCGCTCATTGCGTTGGGTGTGGAGGCTTCCAGAATAAGCGTGATCGGAATGGGTGGGACCCGGACCCTGGTTCCTCCGAATGATCGCGAAAATATCTGGAAGAACCGGAGAGTTGAGTTCATCCTCGTGAAGCGAAGATAGAAAAGGTTTCTTGCGGATATGAAGCCCTTGCGCGTATTTCTCTTCATTCTCTCTCTCTTTGCCGTCCTGTCAGCCGCAGCTGTTGCAGCCGCCGCCCACCTGGATGCGCCGCCTACCGAATTCTCAGAAGACAGGGTCTTCGCTATCGAGCAGGGAGAGCCTTTCGGGGTAGTGGCGGAGCGGCTCCAGGCGGAGCGTATCATCAGATCGCACCTGTTCTTTCGCTTTCTTGCCGCCATGGGAGGGAAGGAGGGAGAGATAAAGGCCGGAGTCTACCGTTTCGTAGGCGGGTCGGATTCCTATGCCATCCTGCAAAGCATCGTCAAGGGAAAGGAGCTTCTTCTGAAGCTGACCATTCCGGAAGGATTGACGCTTTCGGAAACGGCGCGCGTTTTCGAGGCGAAAGGCATCTGTTCCGCGGAGTCCTTCATCGCTTCAGCGTCGAATGCCGAACTCCTGCGAGAACTGCATATCGGAGCGGAAACCGCGGAAGGGTACCTTTCTCCGGACACGTATTATTTCCCTTCCGTCTTCTCATCGGACTTGGTTGTCGCGCATCTCGTGAAGAATTTTTTTGTAAAATTGGAAAAGATATATCCGTCGTATCGAAACTTGAGCCGGGAGAAGCTTCATGAGGCCGTTATTCTGGCCTCGATCGTCGAAAGGGAGTATCGTATTCCGGAAGAGGCGGCGCTCATCGCATCGGTTTTCTATAACAGGTTGAAAACAGGGATGCCCCTCCAGTCCTGCGCGACAGTCGCGTATATCCTCACCGAGATCAAAGGTAAGGAGCATCCGGAGAGATTGTTCTACCAGGATCTCGAGATTGCCTCCCCATATAACACCTACCTTCATCCAGGATATCCGGCTGGACCTATCTGCAACCCGGGAGAAACCGCGCTGCGGGCGGCGTTCAATCCGGCGGAAACCGATTATCTCTATTTTGTGTTGGAAGACGCGGAAGAAGGAAGACACTTCTTCTCGCGGACACTCGCGGAGCATACCCAAGCGTTCTCTCTTTACGTGAGGAAACGGTAGACACGTATCCATGAAGATACCGGAAAGCGTTATTTCGACAATATCCGATAGAATAGCAATAGAAGAAATCATAGGCGGATACGTTACTCTTACCCGTAAAGGGAGCAAGTACTGGGGTCTGTGCCCTTTCCATCAGGAAAAGACGCCGTCATTCTCTGTTGATCCGGAGAAGAAGTTTTTCCACTGCTTTGGCTGTAAAAAGGGTGGAACCGTCTTCAATTTTTTAATGGAGATGGAGAAATGCACCTTTCCCGATGCAGTACGGATCCTCGCAAAGAAACTAGGTATCGTCATTCCGGAATTCGAGGGGGAATCGCAGGAGGATGAAAAAAGACGAAACGCCCTTCATGAGCTGTACGATCGCGTAGGCGCGAGCCTTCACTATATCCTCATGGAACGCCCGGAAGCAGAAAAAGCGAGAGCCTACCTCGCCGGGCGCTGCATCGCTGATTCCGTATGGAAGGATTTCCAACTCGGTTATGTTCCTGAGGAAGGACGCTGGCTCTACGAATTTCTCAGGAAGAGAAGCTACTCGGACGCATTTCTGGCAGAATCCGGCTGATATGCGAAGAACC
>CAZPZF010000009.1:0-10524 GCA_964590705.1 uncultured Spirochaetales bacterium
GATGAGGGCGCTCGAGAGGAGGAAGGAGGAGATGAGTTCGTCCGTGTTCCACTTCATCTTGAAGAAACCCGAAAGCCCAGCCACGGCCCCTGCCGCGAGCGCCGCGGCGATGACGGCGATGAGCCCCCCGACGATCCCGTTCATGGCGGGGAACAAGAGGCAGATTGATGTTGCGGCGAGTCCTCCGACATACACCTGTCCTTCTCCCCCGAGGTTGAACATGGATGATCTGAATGCGACCGATATGCCGAGGCCCGTGAAGATCAGGGGGATGGCTGCGTTGAGCATGTTGCCGAAGTAGTACTTGTTGCCGAAGGCGCCTATGAAGAAATAGCGGATGGTCTTGCCTGGTTCCTTGGAGAGGAGGAAGATCATGATGATGACAATGAGGAAGGCGGCTCCGATCGTGATGAGGAGACCCGCGGTTCCCGCGAAACGTTCCCTGAGACTTTTCTTCTTAGCCACGGCTCTTCCCTTTTCCGGAATCCGCGGTTTCCGCGGTTCCCGCTGCGAAATCGTCCTTTAGACCGAGCATGTACTCCCCTATCAGTTCCTTTGTCAGTTTTTCGTCGCACGGACGGTCGGTCACGATGCGCCCCTTGTACATGACGATGACCCTGTCGGCGAGAGCGAGAATCTCGTCTATGTTCGACGAGATGAGGAGGACACCGGCTCCGGCTTTCCGCATCTCGAGGATCTTCTCGTAGATGAACTGGCTGCTCGCCACGTCAAGGCCCCAGGTGGGCTCGGAGAAGATGATGAAGTCGGTCTTCGCGTCGAGCTCCCGCGCGAGAATCACCTTCTGGATATTTCCGCCGGAGAGGGTGCCGATGGGGGCGTCCGGGTCTCCGTCTATCGTGTATTTCTCCCTGAGGGTCCGGGCGAAATCCTCGACCATCTTCCGTTTGAATACCCCGCGGGAGAGGAAGGAATGATGCCCGGAGATGATCATGTTCTCCTTCACGGTTGTCGTGAGACTCGACCCGCGGTGGAGCCTGTCCGCGGGTACATACGCGAGCCCACGGCTGCGTAGTTCCTCTGCGCCGAGATTCGTGATCTCGTCCCCGTCGTGGAAGAGCTTGCCGGACGATACCTTGCGAAGCCCGGAGACGACGTCCTCCAGTTCCCCGAGCCCGTTGCCGCCGACCCCCGCCACTCCCCCGCTCTCGCAGGTCCGTACGGCGAAGGAGACCCGGTTGAGGAGAGGCACCGTTCTTCCTCGGGGAAGGAGGGTGATGTCTGAAAGCTCAAGCACCGGCTCTCCGCAGGCGATCTTCTCCTTCTCGATCTGGAAGAGGACGCTCTTATCGACCATGAGCCGCGCGAGTTCCTTGCGGTCGGTCTCCGCGGTTTTCACCACGGCCACGCGCTTTCCCTTCCTCATAACCGTAACCCGCGATGATATCTCCATGACCTCGCCGAGCTTGTGGGTGATCATGATGACCGTCTTTCCGATGGAGAGGAGATACGTGAGGGTGTCGAACAGACGGGCGATCTCCTGTTCGGTGAGAACGGAGGTCGGTTCGTCGAGGATGAGGAGATCCACGTTTCGATAGAGCATCTTGATGATCTCGACCTGCTGCATCTGCCCGACCGTCAGCCTGGACACCCGTTGGGCGGGATCGATATGGAAATTATGATCAGCGATGACCTTGCCGACCCGCTCGACTGCCTTTTCCCTGTCGATGAAAATGCCGAAGTGCTTGGGTTCGTTGCCGAGGACGACATTTTCAGCCACAGTGAAATCGCCGATGAGCTTGAAATGCTGGTGCACCATGCCGATTCCGAGCCGGTTCGCCTCGAGTGGCGATGTGATCGAGACGACGTGACCGTTGAGCGCTATCGGTCCCTCGTCCGGGTGCTCGAGACCGTACAGGATCTTCATGAGGGTCGACTTTCCGGCTCCGTTCTCTCCGACGAGCGCGTGTATCTCCCCTTTCTCCACCGAAAAATCGACTCCGGCGTTCGCCAGAACGCCCATCTCCCGGTAGAGTTTGGTTATCCCTTGCATCTCCACATAGGGTGTCACGTTTGCCTTCCTTCTACAAAGGCTGCCTGCGGTTTCCCGCTGGCAGCCTCTTTCTTTTTTCTGTACACGCGTAAGTCAGATCTTCGGTCTTACAGCTTGGGTACCGGGAGAACGAGCTCTCCGCTCTTGATCTTCGCGACCAGTTTCTCCATGGCCGCCCTGATGTCGGCGGGAACGGCGTTGATGTAGAGGGGATCGTTTCCGATGAAGTCGACGTATCCGCCCTTGGTGTCAACGACGACTGCCTTGCCGAACACGACTCTGCCCTCGATGGCCGCGGAAACCTGCTCGAAGACCAACTTGTCCTGGTAGAGGACGCCGCATCCGATGATGGTTCCGGGAGCGAGATCATACTCGTTGCTGTCGAAGAAGAAGACGTACTTGCCCCTGGCAGCCGCGGCCTTGATCACGCCCTGGTTGGCGCCGCCGCAGATGCTGAGGATACCGTCCGCTCCGGCGTCGATGATGCTGTTCGTCAGTTCCGCAGCCTTGTTGGCATCGTACCAGTTGCCGATGACCCTGAAGTCGACGGTGATGCCGGGATCAACGGCCTTGGCTCCCTGCTCGAATCCGGGCCTCATCATGAGATCGAGTGCCGGGTACTGCTGAGCCACGACCATGCCGAGCTTGAGGTCCCGGTTCGCGCCCGGCATCTTGCTCTTGGTCATGAGGCCGCCCAGATAGCCGAGAAAGTACGCCTGCTCAACCTGGTTGTAGAGGAAAGAGGCGATCTGGGGATTCCCGTCGAGGTAGGCGTCGAAGCAGATGAATTTGATCTTGGGGAAGCTCTTGGCGACCTCCGCGGCAATAAAGGGAAGCGAGGGGTTCGAGGTGACGAGCAACTCGCATTCGCCGGCAGCGGCCATGGAAGTCCCCTTTTCCTGCCATTCGCCCTGGTTGAAGCCGCCTTCCACAACCTTGAAGCTTGCGTTGGGATGCGCGGCAACCGCCTTCTCCGTTCCGGCCACGAGCTGTTCGTACAGCGGGCTGCCGGCTACGACGCCCGGGACAAAGACGCCGATCCTGAACGGACCTTTCTGCGCCGGCGCCGCGGTTGACGAGGCGGGGGCTTCCTCTGATCCGGAGGCAAACGCGAGTGCCGGAACGAGGAGAGCGAGCGCGATCAAAAGAACCACTACGATACGGGATCTCTTCATACGCATACTCCTTTTCTTGTATCTCACAGGTTTCCAAGAAACCTTTGGAAGACCCAATTTACCGGAAAAAGGCTCAATAGTAAACCTGCGTGATCGCCCTTTCCGGACAAACGGTCGCGCACAGGCCGCACCCGATGCAGGATTCGGCGGCTATCCGCGCCTTTTTGACCGCGGGATCGAGCGTGGCCGCACCATACGCGCACGCGTTCCGGCATTTCGCGCATCCCGTGCATAGAGCGTCGTCCACCGACGGTACCACCGGTTTTGTCCACGCCACCTTGCCGTTCCTCTTGCGCTCCTCGATCCTCCGGATGGTGAGGCCGCGGATCGAGTCCAAAGAGTCATAGCCCAGGGTGTCCATGAGTCCCGATAGATCCGAGATGATGGACGAGTATCTCCGAATTCCGTTGAGGTGGCCTGCCGTGCAGACTCCCACGAGGGTCGCGCCCGCCATCACGTACTGGAGGATGTCCTCGGCCGAGGAGACTCCGCCGACGCCGATGATGGGAAGCTTCGTGGCCATCGCGATCTCCATGACCATCCTGAGGGTGATCGGCATGATCGCAGGTCCGGTAAGACCGCCGATTCCGCGGGGTCCGCCGAGGCTCGGCTGGCCCGTCCGGACGTCGATCGAAAGGGCGGGGCCCAGCGCGTCGGAACACCCGATCCCGTCCGCGCCCGAATCCTCCACGGCCCGCGCCCAGATGCCGGTGATGTGGGAGAAGGTGCCGGACAGCTTGACGATCACCGGGACCTTTACCGCCTGCTTGACCAGGCGGACCGTTTCCTGCATCGGAGCCACGTCTGTCAGTTTCGGTTCAGCCATCTTCATTCCCGGGTACATGGCCATCAGGATCTCGCCCATATGGGGACAATGGGTTGGAATCTCGATCATGTCTGCTCCGGCCTCCGCGGCTTTGGCCGCAAGCTCAGCCGCCTGCGCGGGGTAGAATCCCGCCAGATTGGCGATGACCTTCGCCTTTCCCTCCTTGGCCGTGCGGATTCCCTCGGTGAACCAGTATGCCATCGGCTTGTCCGATCCGAAAACCGCGTTCACCATGCCGGCCTTCACCGACGCGAAACAGGGCAAGACGTCAGGCGATTCCTGAGCGACGATCGTCTTGGTACAAATCGCGGAGACGCCGGACTCGCCGACCTCCTTGATCACCTCTCCGCTCCTCCCGTGCACCCCGGCCGGAACGATCACGGGGTTCGGCAGCGCGAGTCCGCAGAACCGGGTCGCAAGCTTGTTCATCTTCGTTATCTCCTCTAGACCTTCACGCCGGTCCTGCGCTAGAGTTTCCTCGCCTCCTCAACGCAGAGGCCCCTGATTTCGTCCTCGTCTCCCGTGAGGAGCTTCTTCCCCTCGACCACGATCCTGCCGTTGACCATGACCGTGTCAACGTCGCATCCCCTGAAGGTCATGCTGAAGTAGGAGACGACCGATTCCGGAACAACCGGAGACGGCGAGTCCGGGTTGATCACGATGAGGTCGCCCTTCTTCCCCGCGGTTAGACTGCCGATTTGGTCAGCGACTCCAAGCGCCTTCGCGGCGTTCACGGTGGCCATGTCCATGGCCTGGAAGGTGGGGATGAGCATCGGATTCGCGTTGTGAGCCTTGTGCACGAGCGAGGCGTATCTGATGTATTCCGCAGTGTCGAGGGTGAAGAAGCAGTCGTGGCCGATGGTCACGTTCATCCCCTTCTCGAGCATCTCGGGAACGCGGGCAACCCCGTTTCCGCCGAGCGAGTTGGTCATGGGGGTGTGGGCCACGTTCACCTTGTTACGCCGGAGGATCTCGAGATCCTCGTCGGTAAGGTCGATGCAGTGCGCCGCCACCACGTCGGGCCCGAGAAGCCCGACCTCCTCGAGGAGCTGAGGCGCGGATCTTCCGTACTTCTCAACCAGGAAGGCCCGTGGAATCTCCGCGATGTGTATCTGGATGCCGCAGCCGTACTTCTCCGCGATCGACCTCGCCTTTTTCAAGGTCTCCCTGGAATTGGTATAGGCCGTATGCACGCCCAGCCTTCCCCTGATGACCCCTTTTCCGTCGGCGGGGTACTTCTCGAGGAACGCGATGTTCTCCTCGAAACCCCTTTCAGCCATCGCCCGATCGAGCCGCTCCAAAATCGATACTCCCGGGACCCGCTCCGTCACCTCGTACCCGATCTGCGCGCGTATCCCGATTTCCGAAACGGCCTTCGCGCTCGCGCTCAGGGGTCCTGGAAGGGCGTTCGGCCCCTCCACGAGCTCGCAGACCGTGGTCGTGCCGTTGCGCAGCATCTTTGCCGCCGCGTAGCGCGTCGCCGCGTAGATGCCGTCTCGTGTCGTGATATCCTCGAGCCATTCCCACCCCATCTTCTGGAGCATGTCCCAGAAGCTGCGGAGTTGGGAGAAATCGACGGGCTGGTTGTGTCCCAGCACGTAGGGCATGTGGGTATGGGTGACGATGAAGCCGGGCATCACGATCCTTCCCGAGGCGTCTATGACGCGGCGGGCGTCCGGATACGCCCTGCGCACGTCCTCCGTCTTTCCCACCATCGTGATCGTGTCTCCGGTCACCGCGACCGCGCCGTCTGCGTAGACGGCTCCGTTGATGAGCCCGTTTTCGCAGGTAAGGACGAGACCGTGTTCTATCCTGTAGTCGACCATCCTCTTACTCCTCCATGGAAAAACCGTGCAGCACCATATTCAAACGAATCTTTCCAACTCCAACAATCAAGCGGAAGCGCCTTTCCCGATAACCCGGAGGATATCCTCCTTGGTGATGGGAAGCGTCCGGAACCGATATCCCGCTGCCGCGGAAACCGCGTTGGCAAAGGCGGAAGCCGCACCGGCAACCGGGGGCTCCCCGATCCCCTTTGCGCCGTACGGGCCGTTCGGACTCCCCTCCTCCACGAAGAGGACCTCCGTTCCGATCCTGTCCTTCATTGTAGGAACCGCGTAATCCGCGAAGTTGGGATTCAGGATCCGGCCCGTCTGGTCCGTCAGGATCTTCTCGGTATGCGCCAGCCCGTATCCGATGAGCGAACCGCCCTGTACCTGACCTTCCGCTCCGGCCGGGTTGACCACCCTTCCGAGGTCATGGCAGGCGGTATGCCGGAGTACGTCGACCTCTCCCGTGAGCTTGTCGATCCGGATGTCGAAGAGATGGGTTCCGTAGTTGTACGCCACGTAGATGTTTCCCTGGTGGGTCTCGTGATCGTACTCGGAAGGCGGCGCCTTCGAAAACTCGAGGTTCATCAGCGGGAACCCCGTCCAATAGGCCGCGGTCGCCACCTGGGATACGGGGATCTTCGCGTCCGGAACTCCCGAAAGGCAGGCGAAGCCGTCCCTGAACTCGATCATCTCCTCCGGCGCTTTGAACATGAGCGCGGCCATCGCGCGCAGGGAATTACGTACGGCCATCGCCGCGTTGTAGACGGCCTTGCCCCCCACGGTCGTGGCCCGGGAAGCGACAGTCGGCCCGGAGTCGTGCACCGAGTCGGTGGCCACGTGACGCACGGTGATCGTGCCGAGCGGCACGCCCAGCACCTCGGCGGCGATCTGCGCGAACACGGTCCGTGAACCCTGGCCGAGCTCCGTGAGGCCGATTCCCACGAGGACGCTCCCGTCCTGGCTCATCTGGACCGAGGCCCCGACCACGTCGACCCCTTCAGCTCCGTTCGATATCCCCTGGAGCATCGAGGAAACGCCCGTTCCGTACAGATACCGGTCGTCTTCCCTCTTCTTCTTCGGGATCGTTTTCCAGATCTCTTCGATTTTATCGATGGTTTGCACGAGCCCCACGGATTCCGGGAATACCTGGCTCGTGGCGTTCGCGTCTCCGGGGCGCAGCGCGTTGTGCCTGCGCAACGCAAGGGGATCCATGCCGAGCTTCTCGGCGAGCTCGTCCATCTGGGATTCGGAGGCAAAGGTTACCTGCGGAACCCCGAAGCCCCTGAATGCCCCCGCGTAGGTCTTGTTCGTATAGTAGGTGGAAACCTCCACATGGAGGTTGGGGACCCGGTAGGGGCCGCCCGCGTGGATGAGAGCCTTCATGGTGACGAACGGACTCTCCGAGGCGTAGGCGCCCCCGTCCAGGAGGACCTTCACCTGTCTCGCAGTGATGGTTCCGTCCCTGCGCGCTCCCGTCTTGATCCATATCCTGGAGGCGTGCCTGAGATTCGAGCCGACGATCGATTCCTCGCGGTCGTGACTCACCATGACGGGCCTCGCGTATTTTACGGCTGATATGGCAGCGAGTGAGCCGATCTCAGTGGCCACGTCGTCCTTTCCCCCGAAGGATCCTCCCGTATACGCCTGAACCACCTTGACCCGGGAAGCCGGCACGCCGAGGTTGGCGGCGATATGGCCCCGGAGGTGGAACGGCGACTGGCAGGAGGCGTAGACGGTTATTCTCCCGTCGCCGCCCGGAACAGCGCATACGGCCTCAGGTTCCAGGTACGCGTGCTCCTGGAAGGAGGTCTCGAAGGTTCCTTCGACCGTTACATCAGCCTCCGCGAATCCTTTTTCGTAATCTCCCTTCACGAGTTTCCGCGAGAAGGTGAGATTGCCGTTGGGATGGATGGGGCGAGCGTCCGGCGCCATGGCCTCGTCCAACGTGAGAACGGGCTTGAGCGGGGTCGCTACCAGGTTCACCTCTGCGGCTCCCCTCTTTGCCGCTTCGCTCGATTCGGCAACCACGAAGGCGATCGACTCCCCGCGGTAACGGATCGTGTCCCTTGCCAGAAGCGGCTGGTCAAATGGCGGGAGTATCCCGATGAGGTTCGGTCCAGGGATGTCTTCCGCCCGAAGGACTCCAACAACGCCGGGCACCGCGAGGGCCGCGGAAACATCGATCCCTTGGATCAGGGCGGCGGGAGTATTGGCGCGCGCTGCCCGGCCGTAGAGCATGCCGGGGAAGCGCATATCAGCCGTGAACAACGCTTTTCCGGTGACGAGTTCCGGACCATCGACCTTCCTCGTCTTCCTTCCAACCACGGCGAGCTTTCTATCTTCCATCGCGCCCTCCTCCCGCTTTCGGCTGCGCTGTCCGGGCGGCGGCTTTTTGAACCGCCTCCACGATCTTGGAATACCCGGTGCATCGGCAGATGTTCCCGCTCAGCGCCTCCTCTATCTCGGGAACGGTCGGATTCGCGTTCTTGTCCAGGAGCGCCTTCGCGCTCAGGATCATGCCCGGCGTGCAGAAACCGCACTGGACCGCTCCCGCGTCGAGGAACGCCTCTTGGATGGGGTGAAGCTCCCCTTCCCGCGGGGAAAGCCCCTCGATGGTCAGGACCTCGGCCCCGTCGAGTTTTGCCGCGTAGAAGAGGCAGGAGTTGACCGGTTTCCCGTTCACGATGATCGTGCACGCTCCGCATTCCCCTTTTCCGCAGCCTTCCTTTGTTCCGGTCAGCCCGCAGATGTCCCGGAGGAAATCGATGGAACGCATTCCGTCCGGTATTTCCCGTTCAACCCGTTTTCCATTCACGGTTACCTGTATCTTCATCGATTCTTCCCCTTGCCCGCGTTTTCCCAAACCATATGCGTGAGCGCGTTCGCGGTGACTTCGCGCCGGTAAGCAGCCGACGCTCTGACATCGTCGATCGGCGCTATCTCCGCGATGACAGCCTTCCTGAATGATGCGAGCAGTTCCTCCGTCGGTTCTTCTCCGGAGAGTACGGCCTCCGACTTCGAGAGGCGGAGGGGAACCGGCGCCACGGACCCCGCGGCGATCCGTATGCCGTCCACCCGCGCGCCCTTCATGAGGATCCACAGGGCGCAGTTCATCTGCGCGATCATCTGCCCCTTTCTCTTGCCGGTCTTGAAGAAAGCCGACGTTCCTGTCAGGGAGGCCTTCGGTATGGTCACGCCCAGAAGGAGCTCTCCAGGGCGGCGTACCGTTTTTTTGGGTCCCAGGAAAAAGCCTTCCGCATCGACCGTTCGCGCCCCTTCTCGCGACAGGAGATGAAATTGGCTGTTTAAAACCAGGAGCGGGGCGAGGGTGTCACCGCACGGCGACGCGTTGCAGATGTTGCCGCCGATGGTGGCGATGTTTCTGATCTGCGGGGAACCGATGGCGTTGGCCCCCGCCCTGAGGCATCCGGGAACCGCCGGTTCAGCGGCGATCCGGCTGACCGTCGTTAATGCTCCGATCCACAGCCCTTCCTCGCGCTTCTCTATCCCGCTCATCTCCTCGATCGAGGAGAGGTCTACGATCAGTTCCGGCTCGATCAGGCCTCCGGCCGCGAGCACGGCCAGATCCGTGCCTCCCCCAACGTAGAAGCCGGCGGCGGAGCCGTCTATCATCCGAAGCGCCTCTTGGGCGGTTTTCGGTTTGAGATAACGCATCATCATCCTCCAGACATCGATGTGGTGAGCACCAGTTCCGCCTGGGACGGCGGAACCGCTGCGGTGAGATCATGCACGCGCTGCAGTCCCCCGGTTCCGTTCCTATAGAAGAGGAGCACGCCGTCCGGGAGCTCTCCCCCCCTGATGCGGTCTAGCCCTGTCTCACGTGCCCCCGGCGCGGATCTGATCAGTTCCTCGTAACTCATCCCTCGGCGGACCGGAATCTCCGTCCGCTCGAATCCGGCACTGTCCTTTAAGAGACTGGTGTAAACGAGGGTGATCGTGTCCATCTACCTGACCAGCTTCGCGTAGGCGGAGATGTTCAGCTTCGTCAATGTTTCCCGACTCGGGATTCCCTGGCTGTCCCAGCCCCTCACCGTGTAGTATTCGTCGAGCATCGCCTCGAATTCCTTCCTGTCGATGATCGAGCCTTCCGACGTTTCCCCAAGAACGGGCTCCGTGAAGCAGCGTTCCGGCAAGGTGTCGTCCGCGCGAGTGAGACCTGCGCCGAGATTGAACAGTTTCTGGAGGTTCCAGATCCGCTCGCCGAGTCTGTAAAACTCCTCCATGGACATCGCGTAGCCGCAGGCCGCCTTGATATACTCCGGATACATGTCGTGCTTCGTGATGAACTCGTGAAAACGGCAGCTGACCAAGGTGAAGATCGCGTCGACCGTATCCTGGATCCCTTTGACCATAGCCGCTTTTCCCTCGTAGCTGCCCATGTCCACCTGCCCGATGATCTCAGCTCCGATCGGTGCACGCTTATGACAGGCGCCGCGCATGGAGGTGGCAAAGGCGAGGGCCACGCCCTTCATGCGCCTGGGCATCCATGCGGCGAATCCGGAGTTCTTGATCGTCATCGCAAAGGCCTTTGACCCATGCCCGATCTCCTCCGCTGCTTTCTGGGGCCCCTTCGCGAGGATGTCCCCGAGGCCCCGCCTCTCGCCGATCATCCGCATGAGACCGAGGATGGTCTGCGCGTCCCCGAATTTCATCGGGAGG
>CAZPZF010000009.1:10534-12701 GCA_964590705.1 uncultured Spirochaetales bacterium
TTCCTTGATGACCACCTTTTCCGCCATCTCGATGGCCCAGGCGATTGTGACTCCGGTGGTGAGGGAATCGACGCCGTAGACCTCGGTGAGATGATTCACTTCGGCGAGGAGATCCGGATCCCCGTTTTCCAGGTCAGATCCGAACGAGAACATGGTCTCGTACTCGGGACCCCTTCCCCATCCCTGCGACCCGTCGTGGTTCCGGTAGGTGTGCACCCTTCCGCAGTGGACGGGACATCCGAAGCAGGCTACCCATTTGGTGTAGAAGTTCTTCTCGTAGTACTGGCCGTCTATCGAAGAGGAGCCGCTGAAGCTACCGTAGACATGGTTCCTCGTGGCCAAGGCTCCGCGGCTCTGGACGAGCGACATCCCGGAACCGGTGCCGAACTTGGAAAACATGCCGACGAGGTTATAGGGCTGCGCGCAGGCCTCCGCGATTCCTTTCATGTTGGTGGAAACAAGGGCGGAGAAAGCGGCGCGGTCAGCCACGTCGACTCCCTTGGTGCCTCGTACCGCGAATCCCTTGATCATCTTCGAGCCGAGAACCGCGCCCGAGCCTCCGCGGCCGAAGGTACGCGTTTCGGAGAAGATCGAGGCCATGGCTACCAGTTTCTCGCCGGCGACGCCGATGGATGCTGTCACGGCATCGGGGCCGAACTTCCTCTTCATCCATTCCTCCGTCTCCTCGGTCCCCTTGCCGACGACGGGAGAGGCGTCATGGAAGGATACCGCTCCGTTATCGATGAGGATGACGACCCAGGAGGAGGCTTTTCCCTCGAAGATGATCCCGTCGAGCCCCGCGAACTTGATGGCTGCGCCGAGGAACCCTCCCGCATAGCAGTCGAGGATCGAGCCCGAGAGTGGAGACTTGGTCACGATGCAGGCCTGAGGATGCATGGGCGCCATGGTTCCGGTCAGAGGGCCGGCAGTCAGGACGATCTTGTACTTCTCTGAGAGGGGGTCGATTCTCGGAGCGACCTCGTCCGCGAGTATCTTGGTACCGTACCCAATGCCGCCGACATAGGAGTGCAGGTCCGGGGGAACGTCCCAGGTGACAGCCTTCCTGGCCGTGCAGTCGATCCGCACGATTCTATCGAACATGCTCCCTCTCATCTTACACCTCCCCCAGTTTCAACGCGCCGGTAACGCATTCCTTCACACAGGCGGGATCCCCGCCGCAAAAATCGCATTTGAAGGCCAGTCCATCCGCGTCCATGAAGATCGCACCGTACGGACACGCGGAAACGCAGGTTTCGCAGCCCGTACAGGTGTTCCTGTCGATGCGCACGATTCCTTTGTCCACGCTGATCGCCTCGACGGGACACGAGGCAACGCACGGTTTGTCGCAGTCGTCGAACCGGCAGATGTGAATCTCTGGGGCCTTCGGCCACTTCTTCTCGATCCTGACGCGGGCGACGGCCGGTCTGACCGTCCCTTCCTTCACGTTCCCGCAGACCGCGGAACATCGCAAGCATTCAGTGCATTTCGTCTCATCGATTTCGAACCGCACAGCCATCGCGTACCTCCCCTTACGAGCCTCAGGCTCACATATATCCTCGTTTTTTCAGGTATTCCCTCGCCGTCTTTTCATCCTCCGGAGCGACCAAGAGAACGGGACCTGTGCATCCCATTCCTGCTTCGCAGTACAAGCCGCATTCAATTAGACGTGCGGCCGCCTCTTCGAGGAGGAGGATATCGATGCCCGCTATTTCCTTTGTCACCGGCTTTTTCTCCGGCCCTCTCGGGGCGTTTTTCTCTCTTTTCACGCAGGCCGGTTTTCCGACGTAAACCATGTCCGGTCTTCCCGCCGTTCCGCCGGTTCCGCCCGCGAGCAGAGCGGATAATCCCGCGGCCTCGGCCGCCTCGAGTTCTGCGGCGTAGACGCCGAGAACGTTCGCGCGCACCATCCGGGCCGTCTCCCGTAGAGCGGCGGCGCCCACTCCGGCCGAACTCGCGCGCGATACAATCGCCACAGCACGATCCGTCTTTCCGATTCCGACACCGTATCCGGAACCAGCGTCTTCAACTTCTCCCCGCGTTGAGGCTGAGCCGAAGAGTTTGACGATCAGGTTGCCAGTCAGGGTATCGCAGACGATGACATCAGAGTTTCACCGCAAGAGGTCGTTGGCGGTTAGAAGTTCTTGAAGAGTGAGCTCCACAGTGAAAT
>CAZPZF010000009.1:12711-29104 GCA_964590705.1 uncultured Spirochaetales bacterium
GTCCCCGCACGAGGGCGTTCCCCCTGAGAAGTTCGTCCCCCCTGACCGACCCAGTGACCGAGGCTCCATACCCGTTCCTCACAAGTTCTGTGAAGACGGCGAGCGCCTTGCGGGCATCGTCGAGATTGAGGAAGCCGACGGAAGGGAGGGTGATTCCCGCGGCTTTTGCCGCGGCTGTCCCTTGGATGCCGTTGAGAACCAGTGCGGCCACGCGTTCAGGCGCGGAAGTACCCGTTGTCGTCGCCAGGAAGAAGGGCTTTCCTGAAGCCTGGTAGACGCAGGGAGCGGATGTCGCCGTTCCTACAGGGAACGGATAGTGGAAGGCAAGGGCCCCGTCAACGCTTCCGGAGGCGAATGCCTGGTCGAGTTCGGCCTTGCCCGTCTGCTCCGTTCCCCGTGACCCGCAGAAGAGGATCTCGAGCGCCGGATCGGCTTTCATCGCCTCTTCCGCGCCTTTACGTATTTCGTCCTCGCCCCGTTCGCTTCCGGAAACGAGAAGACCGAGCCGTATCCGATCGGAGCGTCTCGTTCCGCCGGATCCCCGGGAGGGAGCGTGGACAGGGGCGTCCGCCCGCGTCTCCGCGCTGCCCATTTCCCTCGCGCTCGCCGATGGCTGCGCCGCGGCCGCGCGGTACTCCAGGATGATGGAAACCCCGTCGAAGAGGTTCGTCATCCTGCCCAGGAATAGGCTGCCCTTTCCGATCACGAGCGATCGTTTTACCGAACCTGTCCTGCCCCATTCAAGGAGCCAGCCGACCGCGGGAATGCCGGAGGGGATATGCCCCTGCGTGGGCGCCCATCCGCTCGATCCGCGCGTCTCGATGAAGGAATCCATGGCGGTCCGTTCGATCTGCTTTTCCATGACCGCCATTGCGGCGATCATCTTGAGATTGGAGAGAGTCACGTTTCCCGCCCCGGCCAGTTCGGTGATCTCCGGATTATGGAGTTCCGGCGCGTAGTAGTCGATATCGGTGAAGGAAAGACCGTGTCGCTTGATCGGATCCGCAACGAGCGAGGAGATGACGGCCTGGGGGGTCGAACCGGCTCCGATCTTGTGCATACCGACGCTCTCGATGATCGGAAACAGCCCGTCAGGAGTGTCACCGCTCATGAGCAGGGCGAATCCTCCGAGGCAATCTTCTAGAAGAGGATACCCCTTCTCCAGATGCTTCTTTCCGTTCATGCCGAGTTTGGCAAGCGCTCCGCCCGCCACGATGACCACCCTCCCGAAGGTTCCCGCCTTCACGAGGGAGGCCGCCTGGAGGATCCCGTGCACCGGGCCCGCGCAGAAGGAGCGGATGTCGCTGCCCGTGGCGTTCACGCATCCGGCAAGCTCGCCGATCGCCTTGGCGAAATTTCCGCCCCCCCGCTGGTTCATGTCCCCGCACGCCTCTTCGGATGTCTCGATGATGTAATCTATGGACGCTGGGTCGATTCTGTCGCGCGTGAAGAGATCGCGGAGCGTGAATATGGCCGTTCCCTTCACGCAGAGGTTCTCGAGCATCACATGGGCCGTCATGTTCGGATCAGAGGGATGGGCCGCCTTTACGCAGCCGGCCAGTTTCGAACCGATCCGCAGGGGAAGCGCGCCTTTGGAGATCTCCGAAAGGATCGTCTCCTCTTGTGCCGGTTTTGAGAGAAATGTGTCCGGCACCCCGGCCAGGGCAGGATGTTCCGCGAACCTCTTCCGTACCGCATCCGAGGCTGCCGACGTGAGGCTCACCAGTCCGAACACGTCGGCGAGTTTCACCAAACCGAATAGGGTGGTCTCGTCGACGATCGAGCCGAATCGTCCGTGCGCTTCCGCCGGAATCGCCTCGTACCCGGGTTCGCGTGCGGCGGGGAGATCACGCGCAGATTTCGCCGCATCGGAAAGGGGCTGTTCCCACGGCCGAGGAGGAAAGGAGCGGGGATCGAGGTTGCCGATGAAGGCCTGATTTGGCGGATAGGCCACGACAGCGGCGAAACTCCGCAGAGCGCTCGGAAGCTGACGCAGAAAGGGCGATTCCTCCCCCTTCTCCCGTTCACCTTCGACCGTGGTTCCGTAGGTCGAGGCGAGGAACGGCGAGTGAAAAAGGGAGAACGATACGGAGCCGATCCGAGGTTCGGCTCCCTTTCCCGTGCTCGTTGTGCCGCGATCCGTCATCCCGCGAGTTCCTTCAGCTTGTTCCTGAGATCCTCGACGGTGAAGTCGACCACGAACGATTCTGCCTTTTTCCCGTCCTTGTAGACGAGGATGGTCGGAAGTCCCATCACCTGTTCCCGCATGGCAAGGCGGCGGTTGCCCATGATGTTGACCTTCCCGAATTCCGCCTTTCCCTTGAATTCCTCTTCCAGCGCCTCCACCTTCGGCATCATGTCGATGCACCTGCCGCAGGTCGGCCCCCAGAAATCCACGACCACGATTCCGCGCGATCCGAGCACCTTCGCGTCAAAATTATCCTTGTCCAATTCGATCATCTATCTCCTCCGTGCGAATCGTTGCGCTGACCCGCGCGGTGCCCCCGATCTGACGGCGAAAGCCGGAGCGTCCACGTTTCCCGCCCCGGCCGACCCCGTGAAGCATCTACGCGGAGCACCGTCCGCGGATCGTCTGCATCTCCTTCACGATCCCCTCCACATCCAGGACCATCTCCATCATGCCGATGTTCTCCTGATACAGGGCGGGGTCGATTTGGGATTTGACCTCGTTCTCAAGAATGTGATACGCGGGGAGTCCCAACTGGACTCCTGTCAATGGACCCGCAAAAGCGGGATCGCCGGCGGTCACGGTTTCAAGGATGAGGCCGCTCGCCTCCGCGTCCGCTCCCCCGAGGAGGACCAGAAGATTTTCCTTGCCGTATTGCTCCGCGAGTTCCAGAACCCGCTTCTGGTTTTCAAGATCCATTGCGCCTGCCGAAGTTCACACGAAACATTCGGTCGCGGCAAATACCACGGTGACATTCTTGCCAGTAAGGCAGTTCTCAATGGCGGGCGCGGGTATGCCGTCGCGGTCGCCGAGAATGATGACCTTCTTGCCGTCAAGCATGCGAATCACCTCCCTTTGTCCGGATCCCCTCCCGTGCGGGAAGGAAGATGATCCCGGGCGGATAGCAGCCACCCGGGATCGGGAAACGGGGGAACAGGCCACCGACGGAGAATGCTCCCCCGAAATACGCCATGCCCTTCAATACGGAATGCCCGCGAGCTTTCCGATGCCGCTCTGGTTGGCCCCGCAGTAGAAAGCCGTGATGACGTCGAATTTCCGTTCGATATCCGCAGGTTCCGCGGCCCCGCCAGTTTCCTTCCTGAGCCTGAGGCAGTCTCCCCCCGCGACGCGGTCCACCTTGGGAACCGTGAAAGGCTTCTCGATGGAACCAGTCGAGACGACGAATTTTGCTTCGGGTACGTCGTCAACCAAGAGGATCCCCTCGGTTCCGTCAGGTCCCCCGAACTCGAAGGTGAACGGTACCGCCTTGATTCCCCACCGTTCGCACTTCTGCACGGTGAGCATCGCGTCCGTTGCCGCGTTTCCGCCTCCCTCCCAGGAAATCACGACACCCTGGGCGCCCATGAGCCTGACCTGGTTCGCCGCGATGTTCGCGACACGCAGCTTCTTGAAATGAGAATCGTTGTGTCCACGATCGAAGACCGTGCCCACGAAATTCCACTTTGTCCCGTGTCCCCGGCACAGTTCGACGATCGCGGGCATGAAGGCGTAGATGAACGAGGGAATCTTGAAGCACGGCCAGACGTAGTTGCCGCTCACCAGACAGCCGTCCAGGATCTCGGTCGGCAGGAGGCGGAGGGGAACGATGTTCCAGACCTCGTGTCCGTAGAGAAAGGTGTTTGAATACGTTCCCTGGTTCTGGCACTGCATGACATACGCGATCTTGGGAAGCTTTTCGTCCACCGGTTTGGAGAAGTCGAAGGTCTCCACGGATTCGGGTTCAAGCCCCCGAAGGAGCTCGCCGAGAAGGCGCGAAACCCTGATTCCGGCTCTCCGGACAGCCTCGTCGTATTCGACGTCGCTGGCCCCCTCGTTCATCTCCATCCTGAGTATAAGGTTGAAGGTCTGGCTGAACGGGGAATACCCCGCCGCCGGCCCAACCATATCGACGATGGCGTCGCGAGGGTATAGGAGGGCCGATTTCCCGGCCCAGGGGAGCTCCGCGCATTCCATGACTGCGCAGTTGGTGATGAGGTGCGTTCTTCCGTTTCCGACGATCACCGGGTCTGAAAGCCACCCGGGCATGAATTCGCCGTCTCCGGAAACCTTGCAGCCGACGGCGAGGGTGTCGAGCAGATGTACGATCCTGGTGTTCTCTCCCGGCTTGACGATCTCCAGTTCGAGGGTCTTGATGATCTTGTTTTCGTCGTTTGAGAGAATGTGCCGCGAAAGCTCCTCGGCGTTCACCGTGAGCACGCCGTCCTTGAGAGAGGTTTCCTTCCCGAATCGCAGATCAGTTATGGAAAAGTATCCACGTTCAAGTTTCATCTCATGTTCCTCCTAAGCCAGGGAAACGTGGAATACCGTAGGTTCGGTGATTTTCGATGAAATCGCCTCCAGGGCTTTTTCCACGAGCCGTCTTCTGAATTCGGCTTCCCTCTCAGGGGGAAGGTTCGGGTCTCCGACCGGATACGGGATCCCGCCGCCGGTGATGATCCTGCTCACGCCAACCGATTTAGCGACAGAGGGGATTGCGGTGATAAGGGCGGACGGTATCCCTGCCCGTTCCGCTTCTTTCTGCATCGTTGACACGCAACGAGTACAGGTTCCTCACGTGGAGGTGTAGATGGCTGCCTGTACCTGCTGCCTCTTCAGAGACTCGGCAATCTCGGCCCCGAGCTTCTTGCTCATGGCCACGTTGGTTCCGATCCCGCAGAGAGCGTAGTACTCCTCGTGCAGCTTCCCTATCACTCCTTCCTTTTCCAAAGCGCGCAGGGCGTCCACCGGAACCACGCGATCCGGATCCTGATCTACGTATGTGGAATCATATCCCCCGTGAATTCCCTTGAAGTCCACGGCCGGAAGCTCGTTGAGCCCCTTGATCGAATAGACGCCAAAGGCGTCCGCGAAGGCCTGTTTCAAGCCGTCCGGATTTCCCTTGGGCACCATACCTCCGCCCGTGACTATGGCGATGGTCGCCTTCCTGAGGTCCGCGAGAGGTTCGGCCGGAGTCACCTTTTCGAAGATGCGGAGAGGAACTTCCGTCTGCGGCGTTCTTCCGGCGAGCCGCTCGGTCAGCATGACGATGGCCCGGTGGGCAGCGTTCTGTTCAACGTATTCGTTGTACCGGTAGCCGGTTTGGATGTACCCGTCTTGCAGGGCATTGCCCAGTTTTCCGTTCCTCCCGAGCTTGATGACCACGGGGGCCAGGAGGGGAAGAGCTCCGCGCATTCCCGCGGCCGTTTCCGCCGTCGGGATGATGTAGATGTCCTTCTTGTAGATCTCGACCGCCGGATTCTCCGGGAACATTCCAGCCAAAGCGGGAATGCCCAGTTTTTCCCTGCACGCCTTCGCGACCATGCCGCAGGCCAGCCCGTACCTTCCGGCGTTGAAGGCGGGTCCCGCGATGAGGACGTCGGGTTTCATCTCCGCGATCAGGGGGATGATCTGCGCGATCACCCCCTCCTGGTCGTGGTTGATCCGGTTATCGCCGCACCAGATGGTCCGGACAATCTCCCCCTCGCCCGTGAACAGGGCTGAGCGCCCTATGCCGGGTCCCGTGGGTCCATCGACATGCTCGACGGGATTGTCCCCCTTCTCCTCGCCGCCGATACCGGCGAAGAACTGGTTGATATAGTGTACAATCCGAACCGGTTCTGCCATGGATTACCTGTACCCTCCCAGCAGCAGAGCGAGAATCGCCTTTTCCGTGTGGAGTCTGTTCTCGGCTTCGTCGAAGATGATGCTCTTGTCGCTGTTGAGGACCTCGTCGGTTACCTCGTTGTTTCGTGAAACGGGCATGCAATGCATGACCATCGCGTCCTTTTTGGCGGTATCAACCACCTTCTTCGTGACGCACCACTTGTCTTTCAGTTTCGCCTTCTGCTTGGCGAACTCTGGATCGCCGGCGAAATGGGTTTCGAGTCCCTTGGCAAAGACCTCGGGGGAGACCCAGGAGTAGACGTTGATGAAATCGGCGTCCTTGGTGGCTTCCTCGTAGGAGCGGACGATCCGGATCTTGCCTCCCGTGAGGGCCGCCTCCTTTTCCGCGAGCGCCTTGATGGCCATGTCTGGCTCAAAGCCTTCGGGGCAGGCGATGTCGACGTCGAAGCCGAGCTTGCCTGCCATGAGCATGGTCGAATTCGTAAGGCCGGCGGGTGGATTTGCCGTCCTGAATCCCCACAGGAACGCCACTTTGGCCTTCCTGATATCGCCCTTCTTCTCCATCATGGTCATCACGTCTGCGAAGGCCTGACAGGGATGCTCGACCGGGCAGGAGGCGTTGATGAGAGGGATGCGGGCGTAGTCCGCAGCCCCTTCCAGGGTGTCCCTTCTCACCGGCCGGTAGACGATGCCGTCTACGTAGCGGTCCAGGGTCTTGATCGTGTCGTACCAGTCCTCTTCGCCCGCGTCTCCGACCCAGAGCCTGCTCCTATCGAGGAACAGCATCTTGCCGCCGAAGTGGGTCATGGCGACCTCGAAACTGGTGGCTGTCCGGGTTGAGGGGGTTTCGAAGATCCCCGCGGTGGTCTTGCCTTCCAAGAGGCGATGGGCCCTTCCCATCTTGAGTTCGTTCTTGAGCAATTTGGAAACTTCCAGAATCTCCTTGATTTCGTCTGAGTTGACATCGGTGATTCCGCGGAGATCCCTTCCTTTTAGACTTGCCATTCCATTCCTCCTCTCGTTTTCCTTAATCATAGTGGACCCGAACACGGGCCGCCACTTCCACTGTCTCTTCCTGTCAAGCCTTCCCTTCCTGGAGATACGAAACCAGCTTCTTGGTGCTCCAGGAGGGATCTATGCCCATCGCCTCCACCGTGCGTCCCATCTTCCGGAAGTCCCTATTCAGGAGCACTTCGGACAGGGTGATGATCGCGTCGGACACCGGGGTGGGAATTCCGAGCATCTTTCCAAGCGACGAATACGTGACGAGGCCGTACGGGATGTCCTCGAGGAGATGGCGCGTCTCCAGAGTGAAGGGGCCTTCGCAGACTTCGAGGAACGGGGTGTGGATCGCGTTATAGAGGGGAAGGACGTAGGTTTCGCCGTTCGGATTCCACTTCACCATGAGGATCTCCTCTTCGAGGGTGTGCTGCGGAATTCCGAGCTTCGCGCCGATCGCCATTCTCTCTCGGTCTATCTTTTCGATGATCCGCACCACAGGTTCCGGGTTCTCCTCCTTACCGAAGAGGTGGAAAGTCTTGTCGCCGGAAAAAATCCGTGCCGCGTTGCAGATCATAGGCGGCGTATGCGTGATCGCGTTATAATCCACGAGGATCGATTCGATGGCGTTCTTTCCGAGTCGGATGTCATAGCCCTGCTTCTTGGAATAGAGGGTCCCGAAGACCTTTCCGACATGCTCGATATCCCGTGCCGGGAAGCATGAGAGGATCAGATTCTGCGTCCTGTTCTCGAGCCGGACCTGGGCGGCTCCGATCTTCGAGGCACCGTACGGCAACGTGTTCGTGTCCGCCAGGTAGACCCTCTTCTTGATCTTGAGTTCCTTCAACACCTTGGCCCAGGTCAGGCAGGCTCCGCCCTTGCCGAGATACACGACCACCTGCCCCTCCTCCAGATGGGGAGCTACGAGCCTGGCGTATTCCTCGCAGGACGTGTACGGAATCGGGTTCAGGATCACTTGAGCGCCTTTCACTGCAGCCGCGATGTCGTCGGTAACAAGCGCGACTTTCCCTTTCATTCCGCTGGGTTTTGAGTCGATGTCGAGAACCTCGATTTCTCCCTTCGCCCTGATCCCTGCCACGCGTGAGATATCCCGTGAAAACAGGGCTACCTCGTATCCCAACGCGCCCATGTCCGCGGCGCACATCCGTCCCCCGCTTCCCGCGCCGAGGACCGCAATCTTTCTTATTTCAGCCATGTCTCTCTCCTTTGGTTCTCTTCTTAAGTAGTTCGCCTCTCAGTTTCTCGGTTCCCTTGACGTCGACGGAGAAATCGTCGACGTTCACGACCACGCCGTAGATGTTCTTGCACACGTCGGCGCTGATGATCTCGTCACGGAGGTCGTCGGCGACCGCGGCGGGATCCCTCTGCAATGGATCGCCCCATCCGCCGCCGCCGGAGGGGTACGAGGTATAGGTGTCTCCCTTCTTCAACTTCACCGATTCCTTGGAGGCGAGGAGTCGTTCCCCCTTTCTCCCCTGGTTGATATACGCCATATTCGGCGAGCCCGGCTTTCCGTTGAAAAGCCCGTACGGCGGATTCGCGCGGCCGTCGCCGAACATGACGAGGGTTGGAGCCTCGTCGTATAAAGTGATCCGGTACTTGGCCCCGCAGCCGCCTCGGCACTTGCCCGCGCCGCAGGAGTCCGGGGTGAATTCGGTGCATTCGGTGTTGTGCGGGTAGTCGGCCTCGTTTGTCTCGATGTTGGGTGCGATGAGCCCGCCGAGGTCGATTCCGTCGCCGATGTAGTGGCGGCCGTCCATTCCGTTCATCCCGCCGGCGCCTCCGAACCCGTTGAAGCCGAACATGACGTAGAAGTTGTTGTTCCGGGGATCCACACCGGTGATGGTCGGGCCGTTCCACCGGTTCCAGCCGGCCGGAACCCGGTCAGGCAGCGCCTTGGAAAGGGCCATCCAACAAGCCTCGAGAATGGCGCATGCCGTATCCAAGGTGCAGGAGGCCACGGGCGCCGGGAACTTCGGATTCACGACCGAGCCTTCCGGGGCCGTGATGTGGATGGGCCTGTACACCCCCTCGTTGTGCGGAATGTCAGGCGTGGTCACGGTGGTGAGGAAAGCGACGTACACGCAGGTCGCGGTGTTCGCTATGGGAGAGTTGACGAAACCGGTGACCTGGGGATCGGAGCCTTCGAAGTCCACATACGCGTCGCTCCCCTTCACCTTAATAGTCACCTTGATCCTGATGGGTTTATCGGAGAAGCCGTCGGAGTCAAGGTAGGTCTCTCCTTCGAAAACGCCGTCCTTGAGCGCCTCGATCTCCCGCCGCATTCTGTTCTCCGCGTAGGAGTGGATATCCTCCACGGTTTCGCGGACCTTCTTCACCCCGTACTTTGCGATGAGCTCCATGATCCTCCGCTCCGCGACCCTGCACGAGGCGACCTGGGCCTTCATGTCGACCCAGAGGGCGTCGGGCATGCGGGTGTTGATCCTGATCATGTTGACCACATCCTGGATGGGTTTCTCGTTCTTATAGATCCGCAGGGGCGGGATCCTGATTCCCTCGTGGAAGAGTTCTGTGGCTCCCGGCGCATAAGAACCCGGTTCGATTCCGCCCACGTCCCCGTGATGGGCGCGATTGATGGCGACAAATTGGAGGGCACCTTCCGAAAAGATAGGCTTCATGATGGTCACGTCCGGAAGGTGCGTGCCCCCCAAATAAGGATCATTGAGAACGAAGACGTCGCCGGGATTGATGTCTCCGGCGAATTCCCGGCTGATCGCCTTCACGGCTTCCATGGCCGAGGCGGTGTGCGAAGGCACGCCGTCTATCTGGGCCACGATCCTGTCGTTCCAGTCGCAGATGGCGCAGGAGAAGTCGTGGACTTCGGCAAAGATCGGGGATATGGAGGTGTTGATCATGGTGATCCCCATCTCCTGGTTGATCGTGAGGAGCCGGTTGTAGATGACCGAAAGGGTGATGGGATCCCTGGCTCCCTCGAATTCTTTCTTGCGTTTGACGGCGGGACTCATTTCACCACCTCCATGAGGATGTTGTCATAGGCGTCCACGGTCAGTTCCCATCCCGGATGGACGATGACTGTCGTGATCCGTTCCTCTACGATGGCCGGGGCCGCTATCTTGTTGCCCGGAGTGAGTTTGCCCCTCTCATATACCGGCGTTTCGACGAATCCGCCCAGCTCCTCGAAATAGGCCTTCCGTTTGCCCTTGAAGGCCTTTGCCGGATCCGCCTTTCCCAGCGGGCTCTTTTCCACTTTGGTTTTCTCTACGGCTCCAACGGCGGTGATGCGGAGGTTCATGATCTCGATGGGATTCTCCGGCGTCGAATACGTATACAGACGCTCATGCGCCTTGTGGAAGCGTTCGGTGATTTCGTTCACGTGTTTCTCGGTGATGACGCAGTCATTTGGAATCTCGACGGTCACCTCGTGATGCTGGCCGACATACCTGACGTCGAGGTAGCGCAGGAGCGAGGCCCGCTCCTTCTCCACCCCCTCCTGGAGGAGTTCAGTAAGCGCTTTCTTCTCAGCGTCCGCGATGGTTTCGTTGAATGCCTTGAGGTCGAGCCCTGGAATGGCTCCGTTGAAGGTCCGTACCGAGTCGAGTCTGATGTCGGATTCGAGCATTCCGAGCGCGCAGAATACCGAGGCGGCTTTTGGCACGAGGACCGAGGTGGAACCCACCTCTTCCGCGATCTTGCAGGCGTGGATAGAGCAGGCGCCGCCCGCGGATACGAGGGTGTACTCGCGGGGGTCGTGACCGCGCTGCACGGAAACGACCTTTGTGGCGTCAGCCATGTTCTGGTTGATGATTCGGAAGATTCCGGCGGCGGCTTCCTCGATTGAGAGCCCCAGCGGTTTCGCGATGACCTCATCGATCGCCGTCCGCGCCTTCTCGAGGTTCACCTTCATCTCTCCGCCGAGAAAGTAGTCCGCATTGAGGTAGCCGAGGACGAGGTTGGAATCGGTTACCGTCGGCTTGGTTCCGCCCAGCTCGTAGCAGACCGGACCGGGATCGGATCCCGCGGAAGCGGGCCCGACCTTGAGCATGCCTCCCCGGTCGATCCACGCGATCGACCCGCCGCCCGCTCCCACCGTGTTGATATCGATCATGGGTTTGGCGACCCGGTATCCGGCGATCTCCCCTTCGGTGCTCATGGTGACCTTTCCCTCGCTCACGAGGGTAACGTCGAAGGAGGTTCCTCCCATATCCATTAGGATGAGATTCGGCCGGCCGAGAAGGGGCGAAAAGAAGATGGCGCCCACCGCTCCGGCGGCCGGACCGGAGAGAAGGGTGGCGGAGGCGTGCCTAATGGCCGTGTCAGCGGTCATCACGCCGCCGTTGGAGGCAGTGACATAGAAGGCCCGTTTGAGTCCGTTCTCCCTGAGCTTGCGTTCCAGAGTTGCGAGGTACACGGTCAGCTTGGGTCCGACATACGCGTTGGCTACGGTCGTAGAGGAACGCTCGTATTCCCGTATCTGGGGAAGGACCTCCGACGACATCGAGACGAATACGCCGGGAAGCTCCTCCAGGACGATGCTCTTGATCTTCTTCTCGTGGGTGTCGTTCAGGAAAGAGAACAAGGTGGAGATGGCCACGGCCGTGACATTCTGTTTCTTGAAAAACCGGCAGATCTCGCGGGTTTCCTTTTCATTGAGGGGGGTGACCACTCTCCCTGTATGGTCGATCCGTTCCGTGACCCCTTTTCGGAGATACCGCGGGACGAGGGGGGCGGGTACCGCGAGGTACAGGTCCCAGATGTTGTTCTTGTGGGCCCTACGCATCTCGATCGTGTCCCTGAATCCCTTCGTACAGATGAGACCGGTCTTGGCACCGGTGCCCGTCAGCAGGGTGTTCGTTGCTACGGTCGTGCCGTGTGCGAAGAAGTCCAGCTCGCCGAGAAAATCCTTGAGGCTCATCCCGAAAGCCTGAGCCGCTTTGGTTATTACATTGAACAATCCGATGGATGGATCCTTCGGTGTTGAAAGTTCCTTGAACGCGTGAATTCCGCCGGAGGTATCAACGACAACGCAGTCTGTAAACGTGCCTCCGGTATCGACTCCCATCCGATATCTCATGTTGCCTCCTCTTGGCTGATCATTCTCCGTACTGGTCCTGTTCCATGCGCTTCATTCGCTCTGGAACAGATCTTCGCTCAACTCTGTCAGATGTTCGAGCATCCGTGTCCGGGCCTCTTCCTCCCTGCCTCCGCAGATCGCTTCTACGATTCCGGTATGTTCCGCCTCGTATTTTTCAATATTCCCCGGTTTCGTCACACCCCTTCGCTTTAGGAGCCGCCAATGCGCCTCCTTCATCATGAGGTTTACGCCGGAGAAAACGAGAAACAGGACGCTGTTGTGGGCGATCTTTCCGATCAAGAGGTGGAGCTTTCGGTCCTCCTCCATGAAATCCTCCACGAGAGAAGGGTCGTTACGGTAGGCCCTTCCCGTTTCGTTGACCACTTTCAGCTGCAAAATCAGCTTTTCTCGTTCCTCCGGCGTCGCGCGAGCGGATGCCATGGAAGCCAAGATGGGTTCGAGACCCAGCCTGGCTTCGTAGATCTCGAAGGGGCTGTGGCTCATGAGGAGTTCCTTCATGAGTCCCCCGTTGACCGAAGCCTCGGTTCCGTCCTGCTTGATATAGTTCCCCTGCCCGCTCTTGCTCTCGATGATTCCGAGGGTCTCCAGCGCGCTCAGGGCTTCCCGGATACTTGCCCGACTCGTACCAAAATGAACGGATAGTTCCCGTTCCGGCGGCAGCTTATCCCCAGCCTTCAGTTCTCCGTTCTGTACGAGGTGACGTATCTGCTCGACGATCTGCATATAGTATCGTTTCGATTGCACCTGTTCGAACATGTATCCTCTTTTTTCTATCTCATTGGTAGCTGGTCGGGCGGTCAGACCACGATCTGATTCCATAGTAGATCCTCTTTTCTGTATTGTCAAATGGTTTTACACGGAAAGAGTACGACGAAATTCCTCCGCGATCAATCTCTTCCGGCCCTGGGATTGACCAGCAGGGTTTGTTGTGCGATAGTTTTTGCTGTAAGGTGGTCAGACCAGAGCGTTCATCATCCATCAGGAGGCATTCTATGGCGTATACCCAACCGAAAATTGTCACGCCCCCCCCGGGGCCAAAGGCTCGCGAGATCATCGAGAGAGACAAGAGATCCCTCTCCCAATCGTTGAGCAGAACCTCACCTCTGGTCGGGTGGAAGTCCGAAGGGGTATTCATCGAAGATGTCGACGGAAACGTGTTCCTCGATTTCGGTTCGGGAATCGCGGTCGCGGGGCTTGGCCATCGCCACCCGAGGGTCATCCAGGCGATCAAGAACCAGCTCGACCGGCTCGAGTTCATCAACAGCCTCGACTACTACACGGTTCCCCAGGTCGATTACGCGGAAATGCTCTTCGCAGTCACTCCGGGAAAACACGAGAAACGGGTATTCTTCTCGAACAGCGGAAGCGAATCAGTAGACACGGCCATCAAGTGCGCGAAATGGCATTCCCGCAGACCCTACGGGATCGGTTTCCTCAACGGATTCCACGGGAGGACGATGGGAGCGGTTTCCTTCACGACGACCGGTCTCACGGCCAGGCGGGGGTTTGCCCCCCTGTACCCGAGCGGGCAAGTCCGCCCCGGCCCCTACTGCTACCGCTGCATGTTCGGCAAGCGCCCGCCCGAGTGCGGACGCGGCTGGCGTGATTACCTCACGGACGTCCTTTTCAAAAAGGTCGTGGCTCCGGACGAGACCGCGTTCATCATCGTTGAGCCGATCCAGGGCGCCGGCGGCTACATCGTTCCGCCTCCCGATTTCTTCCCCAGGCTGCGCGAGGTGGCGGACAAGCACGGGATCATCCTTATCGTTGATGAGGTGCAGACCGGTTTCGCGAGGACAGGGAAGATGTTCGCGTCGGAGCACTTCGGGCTCGTGCCTGACATCATGACCCTTTCGAAGGCCATTGCCCATGGGCTGCCCTGCGCCGCCACTATAGCGAGGGCCGAGCTGATGGACTGGTACGAAAACGCGCACGAGGGGACCCTGAACGGGAGTCCGATCGTCATGGAGGCGGCGAAGGAGGTCCTGCGGGTCATCAAAGACGAGGATCTCGTGGAACGAGCGCGGGTGCAGGGGCTTCACCTTAAAAACGGAATGCTCGAACTGCAGAAGAAATACTCGATCATCGGCGATGTGCGCGGGATCGGACTCATGGTCGGTTTTGAGCTGATCAAGGATTCGAAGAAAACTCCGGCAAAGGAGGAGCGGAACAAACTGCTGGACGAGGCCTTCAACAGGGGACTCCTCCTCCTCGGAGCCGGCGAATCATCCATCAGGCTCGCTCCTCCGATGGTCATCAGCTCTGAGCAGATCGACACGGGCCTTTCCATCCTTGAGGATTGCTTAAAACGGCTGTAGAATCGATGGATGAACACAGAAGAGAACGACCGCGGTTGCCTTAAAAGCGGCCGCTGCCGAGACGATCACGAAGAGGAAAGCGGAGTGCCATCCTCCGCCCTCTCCGAATACGAGCGTGAACGGTACTCCCGCCAGCTCCTCTACCCAGGCTTTACGGAGGTCGCTCAGCGGAGACTCGCACGGGCTCGGGGGTTCATTGCGGGGGCGGGAGGGCTCGGCAGCCCGGCCGCGCTCTACCTCGCGGCCGCCGGCGTCGGCTTCCTTACGATCTGCGATCCCGATACCGTTTCGCTCTCAAACCTCAACCGCCAGATCCTCCACGCCGAGGAGCGGCTCGGCAAGAACAAGGCCGAATCCGCGGCTGCCACGCTCCGTGCCTTCTCGTCCCGATGCGCCGTGACCCCCCTCGCCGTTCGGATTGAGGCGGACAACGCCAAAGACCTCATCCGCGGCCATGATCTGATCATCGACTGTCTTGACAGTTTCTCCGCGCGCATGGTTCTCGCCGCCGCTGCGTTCGCCGAGAGGATCCCCTATCTTCACGCGGGCGTTTCCGGAATGGGCGGGCAGGCCGGGCTCTTCGATCCCCCGCGCACGGCCTGCCTGTGCTGCGTCATCGGCGGCGCCGTCGATTCCGGCGCCCGCGAACCGATCATCGGTGCCGCGGCGGGAATGCTCGGCTCGATCGAGGCTCTCGAAGCGGTCCGCTTTCTCTCCGGACTCGGATCTCCCCTGTACGGGAAACTCCTCGTCATGGACGCCGGTTCCTACGGTTGTCACCTCCTCGACATCTCGGCCGATCCCGATTGTCCGGTGTGTGCTTCTCGACGCCGCTGCGGCGAACCCGATTCCGGCGCGGGCCTGACGCGCGTGGACTGACGCTCGAAAGCCGCATTTTCCGCTGTTCCCGCGGCCTTTTCTCGTGTACACTATTTCTATGGAAAGTCGGAATACTCATAGTATTCTCGTCATTAATACGGGAAATACATCAACGAAGGTTGGTTTATTCGAAAACGATCGCCCGATCATCGTAGAATCCATCAGGCATTCCCAAGAGGATCTTTCCCCTTTCGGAGAGATCAACGAACAGCTCGAGTACCGGATTCGCGCGGTCGAATCCTGGATCGCAAGACAGAAGGCAATCCTGGATGGGGCCGGCGCTCCCTATCCTCCACTATCAGCCGTTTCCGCCCGCGGCGGACTCCTCAAGCCCCTCGCGAGCGGGACGTACCGGGTCTGCGACTCCATGATCCGCGACCTCGTCAAAGCGAAGAGGGGTTCCCATACCTCCAACCTTGCCGCACAGATCGGCAGACGGATTGCGGACCCTCTCGGGATTCCATGCTTCATCGTGGATCCGGTTTCCGTCGACGAACTCTGCCCCCTCGCCCGGTATTCCGGCCACCGTCTGTTCCAGCGGGAATCGCTCATCCATGCGTTGAACATGAGACGGATCGCCCTCCGTTTCGCCGCCGAGACGGGGAGACCCTACGAAACCCTCACGCTGATCGTGGTCCACATGGGAAGCGGTGTCTCTCTTTCCGTCCATCACGGCGGGAGGATGATCGATATCGTCAACCCCTCCGAGGAGGGGCCGTTCTCTCCGGATCGTTCCGGCGGCCTGCCCATCCGTCAGCTCGTGAAACACGTGCTGGACAACGGGATGGGCTACGAGGACTTCTCGAAGATGGTTTTCGGAGATGGAGGTATATACTCATACCTGGGCACCCGCGATTTCGCACCCGTGGCCGACCGGTACCGTGCCGGGGAACCGGAAGTTGTCGAGGTCGTGCAGGCCATGGCCTACCAGGTCAGCAAGGAAACGGCGGGACTCGCGGCCGTGGTGAACGGCGCGGTCGACGCCATCCTCCTCACCGGAGGCATGGCTCACGCGGAGTTCCTGACCTCGCTCATCGCGGATCGTGTCCGGTTCATCGCGCCCGTGTTCCTCCGTCCAGGCGAGGACGAAATGGCTGCGCTCGCCGAAGGCGCCTTTCGCGTGCTCGCAGGTGACGAAGAGGTCAGATCGTACTGAGCGTACGGTTGCCATGAGATAGGCCATCCGGCGAACGCCGTCAACGTTCCTCGGCCGTCGGAAACGTGTATCTCCTTTTTTAGTGTTTCGAATTGTGGATAAGGTTTTCATTGCCAGGCATAGGAGGGGAGGTA
>CAZPZF010000010.1:0-28486 GCA_964590705.1 uncultured Spirochaetales bacterium
CGTCCGGGGGATCTGACTCTGCCCCGGACGGGAGGGGTATTGCTGCAGGGGCGGTACGGGCTGCGTCACTATCGGCGCTTCGGGAGGAACCTGTTCGGCGATTCGCGTCACCTCTATCGTCTCATCGGGTTCATCGGGTATGGGTTCCACAATCTCGTCCGTTTCTGTCACGTAGAGATCCTCGCGCTCCTCTGCGAAACCGATCACCGGTTCGATCCCGCCCATATCGATGATGGGGACCGTTTCCCCCTCGAGATCCGGAAGTTGGAGGGGAAGGAAGAAGAGAGTTCCCGATTCTTCCGGGAGATCCATCTCTTCGGCTTCCTTTTCCTGGACAGCCGCGAGGTTCCTTTCCCAGATTTCGTCCACCTTTTCGGCCACAGCTTGAAGCGATTCCTCGTATATGCCGAGCGTGGAATGAATTTCGTCGATGTCCTCCGCACTGCCCCGCGAACCGAGAAGGTTGATGAGAGCTTCCGCGTACCGCATTGCATCCGCTTTGGAGCCCATTGCCCTGTGCGCCTGTACGAGGGCCTTGAGGATCTCCGGATTGGAGGCGTCCTGGCGGTACAGCTCATTCAGGATGCCGAGCGCCTCCTCGTACAAACCCTGGGTAATGTAGAGTTCCGCGAGGAGGATGCGGGGAAGCGTGGCTCCGGGGTGTTCTTCGAGAAGGCGACTCAATTGCGCCGCCGCCTTTTCGAATTCCCCTTTTTCCTTGTACAGGGTTGCTGTAAGAAGCCCCGTCTCCATATCATGGGGATACAGGTGGAGTGTTTTCAGGAGACAGGACAGGGCTTTCTCTTCGTTTCCCGTCTCGCGATAGATGCGCGCCAGGAGGAGGAGAGCTTCCTTGTGCGATCCGTCCTTTTTGAGAATCGCGTAGAGATGGTTCGCCGCTTCCTTCCTTCTTCCCGCAGAATCAAGAGCCCGGGCGAGGTGGAACCTGATATCGAGGTTGTCCGGGTTCGCCTCGTGGTGGGAGAGCAGGAGCGTAACCGCATCCTGATGGGCGCCCTCTCGGGACAGGGCCTCGCCCAGGTTCGTAACCCCGAGAGTGTAGTCGGGAGCCGTTTCGAGGATCGTTCGGAAGCAGCTCTCCGCCTCCTCCGCCCTTCCCTGCTTGAGCAGCGTGACTCCCAGATTGTTCCTCGCCTGGCGGTTCGTGGGGTCGAGCGAAAGGATCGTATTGAAGGTTTCTTCCGCAGCCGACAGGTTCCCCGTCTTTTCGAGGAGGATCCCCCTGTTATTCATACCCTCGGTCCAGCCAGGTCTCGCTCTCAACGCGCGTTCGAATTCGGATAAGGAGCGCTCCTGCTCCCCGAGCAGATCGAGAGCGACGCCGAGATTGTAATGGAGGGTGGGATTGTTTCTGTCGCGGGAGAGTCCCGCCTCGTATACCTTTATGGCTTCCTCTATCGTTCCCGCTTCGACAAGCAAGGTTCCGAGATTGTTGTACGGGAGGATGAATTGCGGATCCAGTTCGATCGCCTTCCTGTAATTCGCTTCCGCGAGCGCGGTCTGCCCTTCCGCTTTATAGAAATTACCGAGATTGTAGGCGATATCCGCTCTGTCGGGAGCCCTGCCGAAGGCTTCCTTCATGATCTCGCGGGCCTTCTTCAGCTGCCCCTTTTTCCGGTACACGACCGCGAGATTGTTGTAGACCGCCGCGTTTTCTGGGTCGAGGATCTTTGCGTTTTCGAATTCACGGATAGAATCGGACAACCTTCCCTGACGGTCGTAGATCGCACCCAGGAGGAACGCGCCGGCAGGGTCTTTCGGCCGAGCCTCCCGGAAACGGAGCGTCAGCTTCAACGCCTGCTCGTAATCCTTGACCTTGAACGCGGTCTGTGCGCGTTCAAGAAGGCCCTCCGAAGGGTTCGTAGCCGCTCCGTTCACCGCGCTACCGGCCTGCAGGAGATTTCTCCGGAAAAGGCGCTCCTTTCCTCCGGGTTGCTGGAATCGTAGGCTATCAATGAAAAATAATAGATCGTTCCGTTTTTCAGTCCCTCAATCATGACCGAGGTCACGTTTCCGACATCCGCAGGGGAATCGCCGATCGATGCGCCGGTTCCCCAGTACACGCCAGGTCGTTCCCCGTAGTAGACGAGGAAGCCGTTTGCCTTGTTGTCTGGAGGGCGGTTCCACATGAGTGTTACGGATCCGTTTCCGGGAACGGCGGAAACTCGCACGGGCGGCATCAGGGGAAGCTCGCTGGCATAGGTGATCGAGATTTCAGAAAGAGTCGGAGAAGCCTGGCGTATGCCGTCAGTGTACAGTTCCATCCGGAGCTGGATGTATCGCCCCGTGATTCCCGGCGGTACAGCTTCTCCCGGTACAAACGGAATCCACGGCGTCCTCAGATCCATGGGATCGGTCATCCGTTCGGCTGCGCGGATCCAGAAACCGATGTCAGTATCCGAAGGTTTCGTGAACTCTGCGCCTATGCTGGTCACGGTGGTCTTTGTCCTCCCAAGATCGATCGCCCGCGTCACAGCCGTTCCAATAGCGCCCGAGTAGCGGTCGGTCGAGAAGTCTTCTCGGTAGCAGGAGGAGAGGCGGAACTCGTCCATCAGCCCTGAAAAACCCGATCCGATGGAGATCTTCGGTTCCAACTCCGCTCCTATGTAGGGGAACAGCGGGGTTCCGCCTTCTCCTCCGGTTTCCGAGGCGTAGGTTACCGCTTGGGGAATCCCGTCGCATACGTATTCGACGAGTCCGGTGACCGCATCGTAGCGGATGATATGGTGGCTCCACGTTCTCGGTATGAGGTTTCGGGTGCCCCTGACGGTAATCGTATATGAGTGCGATCCGCGGGGCAGAAAGATGTTCGCAAGGCGCCAGACGAGCCGCTGCTTCTCCGTGATGCAGCGGATCTCCTGATGGAGAAAACGCCCATTCTCCAATCTTTCAGCGGAGAAGAGGAACGGGATTTCCCCGTCGCTCAATGTCACAGGGTATATCCAAAACTCCACGGAAAAGCTGCCGGGTATGTTTCCCGCGGAAAACAGCGCCCCTTCCTTCGGGATGAATACGAGGGGGTCACGTTCTCCGGTAAAAAGGGCGCTTCCCTGGCCGAGTGTTTTTATCCTGTCGGTGAATCCGGCGTTTCCCGTGCGAAGCTCGTAGAGAGGGTTTCCCGTTGTCCGAGGATCGTTGAAATGAAGTAGAAGCTCCGTGTGCTCGTCCTGAGCGTATTCGTTTTCAACCAGAACGATGTCGAGGAACCCACGCAGGCCCTGCCGGTATTGAATTCCCTCCACGTATCCCACGCGCGCCCATGCGTCTTCCCTGCCGAGAACAAGCGTATTCTCCTCGGCCGCCGCGAGGGTTCCTGAGATAATGGTGATGAAGAGAACGATCGCTCTCGGTATCCGTTGCAGGTGTTTCATCCAGGGTCCTTTTCCAGTATATTCTACAATAGGTTACCGTCGGCGAGCAACGGCGCGCGAACGGAGACGGATCCTGATCCCATTATCGGCAGCTTGCGCTGCGGAAGAAACGAGGAATCGCATGGGTGAGGATGTGAGAAGACAGGCCGCAGGCTTTCCTGCGGCTCCTGGCGTCTACATCATGAGGGACCATTCCGGCACGATCATCTATGTCGGAAAGGCGAAGTCCCTGCGGAACAGGATCGCCTCCTATTTTTCCGGCAAACGCGACATTAAGACCCGCGTGCTTGTCGGAAAGATCGAGTCGATCGAGTGCATCGTGACCCGGACCGAATATGAGGCGCTCATTCTCGAGAACAACCTGATCAAGCAGTGGACCCCTCGTTACAATATCAATCTCAAGGACGGCAAGACCTACCCCCTCATCCGGATCACGAACGAGGATTTTCCCAGAATTTTCAAGACCCGCCGGATGATCGAAGACGGCTCGACCTACTTCGGGCCCTACCCCGATGTCGGGGTACTGGAGCGCTACCTCGAAGTGATCGAGAAAACCTTCCCCCTCCGGAAGTGCAGGGGCGTTCTCCGGAAGCGTGAGGCGCCGTGCCTCTACTACCATCTCCGGAGATGTACCGCTCCCTGCAGCGGGAAAATCGATAGGGAGGGTTACGGGAGGGATGTCGAGGCGGTTAAAGCCCTCCTTTCCGGAAACGGAGAAGAATTCCGTGCCTCACTGCAGGCGGAAATGGAGAGGGTAGCGGCGGAGCTCAATTTCGAGCGCGCGGCCGGCATCCGAGACGCCATACGGATGCTCTCCCAGGCATTTTCGGACCAGAAGGTGCAGGATTTCAACCCAGATTCCCGTGACTACATCGCCTGCACCACGGAAGAGAACCTCTGTACCTTCACGGTTTTACAGATGCGGAAAGGTAAACTTCTGGGTAAGGAGACATACCGGACCGAGATTCACGATACCGAGGCGGACAGCCTCCAGCAGTTCCTCCTGCAGTACTACCAGGACCACGATCCTCCCGGCACAGTCTTTCTTCCGCATATGGGGAATTTCGACCTCATCGCCGAGTATTATCGAACGGAAAAGGGGGTAGGGGTGTCCTTCGTCTTTCCCGAGACGGACAGGGACAACGCGATCCTCCGGCTGGCGGAGGAGAATGGGCGGGATGATATGCGGAAGCGGCTCGAGAACCGGAGAAACCTCTCCGTTCTCAGGGAGCTCCAGGAGCTTCTCTCCCTTCCGTCCCTCCCGGATCGGATAGAGGGGTTCGATATTTCCCAGCTTTCGGGGAAGTACCAGGCCGCCTCTATGGTTTCCTTCAAGGGGGGACTCCCGGACAAGGCAAACTACCGCATCTTTTCCATCAAATCGCTTGGAGACAGGATCGACGACTTCGAGGCGATCAGGGAGGCCGTTGCGCGCCGGTATTCACGACTCGTGAACGAGGGCCGGCCCCTTCCAGATCTGGTCCTCATCGACGGTGGCATAGGTCAGGTGAACGCCGCGCGTGAGATCCTCGACGCCCTGGGCATTGTCGGACTTCCCGTCATCGGCCTTGCGAAACGGGAGGAGGAGATCTTCCTTCCCGGCGAGGCGGAACCCATCGTCATCCCCGAGGGTTCTCCGCCGCTTCGAGTGCTCCAGGGGGTGAGGGACGAGGCCCATCGTTTCGCCACTTCCTACAATAAGCGCAGGAGGGTGGAGGACGGGAAGTTCTCCCTCCTCGACGGGATCCCCGGCATCGGCGAGAAGAGGAGTCGGAAACTCCTGCGGGAATTCGGTTCCTTGGAAAAGCTCCGTGAGGCAACTCCCGAGGAGATACGGGAACGTGCGGGTATTCCCGCTTCCATCGTAGAAACGCTTCTCCGGTGGCTTTCGGCCTGGGATGGATCGGAAGACGAGCTGCTGGATTGAGGAGCCGCACCGCAAGCTGTGTATAAAACTTTCCATGCGGGGCTTGATTTTTTACATTTCTGAGCTACCATTTGAAGTGGAGTATGCGTTTGAAAACGCATTCATGCGGAAACCATCCGCATGGAATCCATCAGTGAGATCGTGACATCGGGCAGGGCTCTGTCCACCCCTCTGTCAGATCTGCTTAAAGCCGGCGTCCGCCGGCTTTTTTTTTCGCCATCCCCGGGGTATACTGGCGCCAGGAGGATGCGACGGTATGGATACAGGCGACTCCTGGTGGAAGGAGGGTGTCCTCTACCAGATCTACCCCAGAAGCTTTGCGGATTCGAACGGGGACGGAATAGGCGACATACCGGGAATCATCGTGAAACTTGACTATCTCGAGTCCCTTGGCGTTAAAGGGATCTGGCTCTCTCCGATCAATACCTCTCCCATGTACGATTTCGGGTATGACGTGAGCGACTACCGTGGCATCGACCCCGTTTTCGGCACCATCAAAGATTTCGATCGCCTTATTGCTGAAGCGCATAGCCGCGGGATAGGCGTCATCATGGATCTCGTGATGAACCATACCTCTCATCTTCACCCCTGGTTCCTCGAATCGCGGAGTTCCCGAAACAACGAAAAGAGGGATTGGTATATCTGGCATCCTGGCAAACGGGGAAAGGCGCCGAACAACTGGATGGCCAGTTTCGGCGGAAGCGCCTGGGAGTGGGACGCGGCAACAGAGAGCTACTATCTTCACACGTTTTTACCGGAGCAACCGGACCTCAACTGGCGGAATCCCGAGATGCGAAAAGCCATGTTCGCCGAGATTTCCTTCTGGCTGGACCGAGGGGTGGACGGCTTCAGGCTCGATGTCGTGAACTGGTTCATCAAGGATGACCTCTTCCGCGACAATCCGTTCACCCCCAGCACGAGACCTCGGCCGTACGATCTTCAGAAGCATATCTACGACCGCAACCGGCCGGAGACGCACGGCATCGTCAGGGAATTCAGGGCGCTCCTCGACCGTTATCCAGGGACCATGTCCGTAGGCGAGGTTTTCGACGAAAAACCGGGACGGCACGCTCTTTCCGCGTCCTATCTGGGAAACGGAACGGACGAGCTCCATCTGGCCTTCGATTTCTCCCTCATCCACGAGAGATGGAACGCTTCCCGGTTCCTGCGAATGATCGAGGGCCAGTACGGGGCGCTGCCGGAAAGAGGCTGGCCGTGTTTCGTGTTTTCGAACCATGACAACAGGAGGAGCTGTTCACGCATCGGCGGGCGGGGAAAGAAAAGCGCGCGGAACCGGACCCTCCTAACCTTGCTCCTCACCCTCCGGGGAACGCCGTTTCTCTACTACGGCGAGGAAATCGGGATGAGTGATGGACCGGTCCGCAGGCAAGAAATCGTCGACCCCGTGGGTAAGCGTTATTGGCCGTTCCACAGGGGAAGGGCGCGGGCGCGGACAGCGATGCAGTGGAGCGGTGGGCCCTACGCGGGTTTTTCCTCTGCGGTTCCCTGGCTGCCGGTCAATCCCGAGTATCCTGTCCTCAACGTGGACCGCCAAGAGGGGGACGAAAAATCCCTTCTTTCCTTCACCCGTAAGCTCATCCGACTTCGCCGGGAACACCCCGCTCTTGCCCGCGGAGCATGGGAACCACTCGATACGGGGAAGGACGGCCTGCTTTCATACGCACGGATCGAAGGAAGTGAGAGGATCGTGGTGCTTCTTAATTTCACCGGGAAAAAGAGGGAGCTTCCAGGACAGGGAGATCTTATAGTCCTCAATTCAACGCATCGGGCGGATGGCTCCGCCGTACCAGATCGAACGTTTTCCGTATATCCCAACGAGGCCTCTGTTTTTCTCCTGAAGGGTTGATCTGCCGGGTTGCTCTGCGGATTCAGCCGGCCCCGGCTATCGGACCGGGGCCGGCCATAGGGACGGCAATCTATCAGTCGACTGGGCCTGATAGAGGAAGAGCTGAAGCAGGATCAACTGAAAATCCCCCCGCATGCTTCTGAGCGCGATGTCGTAGTCTGCGGCCAGGTTCTGTATGCGGAGGAGTTCGGCTTCGGTGTAGTTCTTCGTTCCGGCCCCGTATTCCTTCTGCTGCCGCTTGCTCCTGACATCTGCCTTCTGGCAGGCCTCCTGAATGCTGTAATTCCGAGACACGAGGGTCTTTACCAGGATAAGTCTGCGTAGCTGCCAGAGGATACCGCTTAGGATCTGTACTGCCGAAGAATCAGCACTCAGCATGAGCTTCTGGAGAATTTCAAGGGAAGCGGCGAGATCCCGTTCCATGATCTTCCCGAACAGAGAGAATACCGTTTCTTCCCTGCTATGACAGATGTACTCGTCTATGTCCGTTTCGCTCACGATATGGCCTTCCCCGTAGAAGCGGGCGAGGCTCTCGCAGGCGGATCGGAGTTCCGCCGTATTGTTCTCTACCAGCAGGAGGAGAAGATCGACCGCCTCGGCCGCGATACCCATCTTCCTCCCCTTGAAGAACGAAACGATCCAGGACTGCTTCTGATTCTCGTAGAGTTCCCAAAATACCCTCGTGCGATCCTCCGGGACGGCCTTCTTCAGCACGGGATCCACCGAGATTTCATCGGAGACGATGAACAGCGTGGTATCCGGGGCCGGGGCGCGGCAGTATTCCGCTAGGAGGGCAATTTCCCCCTTTTTCTTGACCTCGTGTGCGGAATTAAGGAATGTGATGCGGTATCCGCCGAAGAGCGAACCCGTTTTCATGGACGATACAAGGTCGGTCATGGAGGAATCGTAGGGATAGAACCGGCTCTCCTCGGGTGAGCTCCCGGTCTGTTCCACGATCCGTTTCCGTATACCGTCGATGAACAGTTCTTTTTCCCCTGTTTCTGGGCCAAGGAGGAGATAGACGACGCCCTTACTCATAGGTCCGGATGATGTACTCGAGTTTCCCCAGAATCTTCACGTTCTGGGTGAAAATCGGCGGGTATACGGGATTTTACGCCTTGAGCTTGATCCTGTTCTTTTCCCGAAAGAAGCGTTTCAGTGTGACAGCCTCGTCGTTGACCATGGCGACGATGATATCGCCGTTGTTTGCCGTGTTTTTCTGGAGGAAGATCGCAGTGTCGCCGTCGAGGATTCCGACGTTCAACATGCTGTCTCCCTTCACCCGGAGGGCGAAGTAGTTCCCCTTATGGAATTCGGCCGCCGGCAGCTTGAGGATCCTCTCCCAGTTTTCCTCCGCGAAAAGAGGGATCCCCGCGGCCACGTTTCCCAGAAGGGGAATCTGGATCAGCTCCTCGTCCCTTTGCATGTCCTCCAGGATCTCAATGGCCCGGGATCTGTTGAAATCGCACCTGATGTATCCCTTCTTTTCTATCGCCTTGACGTGGTCGTAGGCGCCCTTGATCGAGATTCGGAAAGAGGTCGCGATTTCCCGGATCGTGGGCGGGTACTTGTGGGCTTTCGTGAACGTCCTGAGAAATTCGAGTATTTCTTTCTGCCTTTTTGTGAGATCTTTCATTTCTTTATATCTATCCCGAGTTTCTTGATTTTCCCATGGAGATTGCTCGGATAGATCCCGAGCTGCCCGGCTGTCTGAGATATATGGTAGTTGTTTTCCTTCAATTTTTCCTGGATGAACATTTTTTCAAACTTATCACGGGCTTCGTTCAATTTCAAACCCTCATACTCTGAGAAGCCGGTCGGCTTGGATTTCACCTTTTTCTCTCCAAGATAGAACCTGACGATCTCCTCGGTTATGAGTTCCTCGTTTGTCATGATATTGATCCGCTCGATGAAGTTCTTCAGTTCGCGGATGTTTCCCGGCCAGTCATAGGTGAGAAGGAGTTTCATCCCTTGTTCCGATATCTGTTTTACGATCTCGAGATCCCTGTTCCTGAATGTGTTCATGAAGTAGTCGACGAGGAGTCGGATATCGTCTCCCCTGTTTCGCAGCGGGGGTACATAAATCGGAATAACGTTGAGACGGAAAAAGAGATCCTCCCTGAAAGCGCCGGCAGCGATCTCTTCCTGCAGGTTTTTATTGGTGGCCGCGATCACCCGCACATCGACCGAAATGGACTGCTCTCCTCCTACCCTCTCGAAACGCATCTCCTGGATCGCGCGGAGGACCTTTGCCTGCGCGGAGAGGGACATATCCGCGATCTCATCGAGGAATAGGGTTCCCCGGTGTGCGGATTCAAACTTTCCCTTTCTTCTTGCCACCGCTCCGGTGAAGGACCCTTTTTCGTGGCCGAAGAGTTCGCTCTCTATCAGGGTGTCCGGAATGGCCGCGCAGTTGACCTCGATGAATGGTCCGCCCCGGCGCGCGCTTTTCCGGTGGATCTCGCGCGCCACCAGTTCCTTGCCTGTTCCGTTCTCGCCAAGGATGAGTACTTTGGCATCCGACGAAGCGCTCTGTTCGATGAGCCCCTTGACCGCTTCCATCTGCGGGCAGTTTCCGATGATCTCATCCTCGTAGTAAAGGGTCTGCTTGAGGTTCCTGTTTTCCCTCTTCAGGTTGATGATCTCGAACGCGTTTCTAATCACCGTGGTGATCTTCTCAAGAGAGAGCGGCTTTTCCAGGAAGTCGAAAGCCCCCAATTTGACCGCCTTCACCGCGAGGTCGATGTTCGCGTGGCCCGATATGACGACCACCTCGGTTTCGGCGTATTCTTCCTTGATCTTCTTCAGCACGTCGATGCCGCCCATGTTCGGCAGCCAGATATCGAGGACCGCGATATCGATCCGCTCTTCCCGTAGGATCGCGAGCGCCTCGAAGCCGTCGGCAGCCAGGAAGACCTTATACTTCTCGTCCTCGAGGATGTCGGAGAGGACTGACCGTATCCCTGGTTCATCGTCAATCACCAGAACCGTATTCATTCAGCACTCCACCGGAAGATCGATGAAAAACGTGGTACCGACCCCGACCTGGGATTCGAACCAGATCTGCCCTTTGTGGTCGAAGATGATCCTCTCGACGATCGGCAGACCAAGACCCGTACCGAAAGGCTTGGTTGTATAGTAGGGGTGAAAAACCTTGGTAAAAGCCTCTTCTGAAATTCCGCAGCCGGTATCCTGCACCTGAATTCTACAGTACATTGAATTGCCCTTTCGCACAAGATCGCTTTTAAACCGGATGCTTCCCTCTCCGCTGACGGCTTCGACCGCGTTCTTCATAAGGTTCGAGAAGACTTGTTTGAGCTGGTTCCTGTCCGCGCATACCCGATGATTCTCTCCGATCCCCGAGAGATCCACGTGGATGCCGGGGAACGGTTTTCCGTACGTTTCCACGGTTTCGCGCAGTAGATCGGGAAGGGACTCCTGCCGTTTGATGGGTGAGGGAAGCTTCGCGAAATCCCCGAATTCCTTGAGCATCCGGTCAAGGTTGTCTACCTCGGTGACAATGGCCGTAATCGAGGGGACCAGGATCCTATCGAGTTCTTCCCTATTCCGCTCGAACTTCTGCAGGATACGCTGCGCGGCAAGCTTGATGGGGGTCAGGGGATTTTTGATCTCGTGCGCCATCCGCTGGGCGATCTCCTGCCATGTGGTGACCTTTTCCGTCTGCATGGTCAGGATCCGCGTTCGTTCGAGTTCTCCGATCATGTCGTTGAACGAATCGGTCAGATGCGAAAGCTCGTCCCCCGTCCGCGCCAGGATCCTGAAGGAGTAGTCTCCTTCGGCGACATGACGCGTGGCTTGCTCTAGGTTCGCCAAGGGTTTGATCATCTCGTTGCTGAGGATGAAGCCAGCGTTGATCGAAAGGAGGATGATCGGAATGGAGAAGAATGAATAGAAGATCAGGAGCGCGACCCTGAAAACGGTCTGGAAGCGTTCGATCTGTTCGAAGGCTTCGAGGCTTTCGGTGAGAGAATCGAGGTTGCTGTTGAAATCTGCGGGGAGAAGGATGCTGGCGATGATGGAGTATTTCACGCCGCCCCGCGCAAAGGTTTTTACCATTCGAAGTACGCTTCCGAACTGCGTGTACTCCTTTGGGAGGACTCCGTTCTCCATGGGTACGGCCGCCCTAGATAGGATACGGATCCTCTCGTCCCCGCTGAAATACTGCTCGCCTCCGTCCTCGGTGAAGACCTGGAGGGCGGAGAGCTCCGGGTACGCATGGAAGACCCCCTGCCATGCCTGAGTCTGGTTCTTGAAGGAATCGGAGAACGCGCGCTGCAGAAGTGGGCTTTCCCCTACCGCTTCGAGAAGCGAGATCTTGTCCCTGTGGTATTGAAGCGCGATCTCGAATCCTCCCTGCAGTCCCTGCCTAAGCCTGGAGGAGAACCAGGAACTCATGGCGGTATCCACGAAGGTTAACGACAGGATTCCCTGCGGGATCGAGGAGAGGAGAGAGATGAACGAGAAGAAGATGATCAGTCTGATCTTGAAGAGAACCCCCGGCTTCCCCTGCCGCTTTTCTTTAAAAACCCGGGCCAAGTTGAGAATAATCGCGCCGAGAAGCAGGAGCGGGAGAAGAATCGCGATCGGAAGGATGATGAAATTGGAGAGAGGAGATTCACGGGTGATGTCCACCAGGATCTGGTTTGCGAATACGATGATGAGGACGACGAGCACGATGTAGATGAGGAGAATCGTGATGAGCCCGGTATCGGGAGCCCTTCCCTGCCTCATCGGTTCCTCGGTAGACTCAGGGTTTTCCGTGTCCACGGGGAAACAAGCCTTGATTCGGGGAGGAACAGGTTCAGGATGGTCAGCGGGGGAAGGAGCTTGACGGTGCTCAGGCGGACGCGGACCAGGATGTAGACGTTTTCCTCGGGATCCGTTTCCCCGAGAACCGAGGCGGGAATGGTAAAATCTCGCAGGGTGAGGAACGCTTGCATCAAGGAGTCTTCGTCTCTAAAGGAGGAGAAAAGGATACCTTCCGAGACAAGATAGCTCTCCTCCTGCCTTCGGTAGGAGGCTTCACGAAGGATCTGGTATTCCGCGAGGAGTTTGTCCGGAAGAAAGGCGCCCGCTCCGGTCTTTTCTCTGTATATCTTGACATGAAAGAGGATCTCGGATCTCGTTCCGCTTCGCAGCGACTCCAGTATCTCACGTTCCGGTGGATCGATCACTTGGACAGAGATGCCGGTGTTTTCCGGGGTTTCCGTAAGGTCGATTGCAACCTGCAGTCCGGATATGCAGTATCCGGAGAGAAGGAGGACCATTCCGGCCAGGAGTCGTTCCGTATCATTCCTCCTCGAACCTTCTTTCAAAGAGGGCGATCATTGCCTCCGCCGCGGCGACCTCGTCCGGTCCGATCGTGATGATCGTTACCGTCGTATTATAGCCGGCCCCAAGGGTGATCACTCCCATAATCGATTTTCCGTTGATGCGATTGTCGTCCTTTTCCAGGAAAACCTGAGATTCGAACTGGTTGGCGGTCTGTACAATCAAGGCGGCGGGACGAGCGTGGATGCCGGCCCTGTTTTTTATCGTTACTTCTCGTGAAACCACTGTATCTTTCCTCTCGCGGTATCGGTCTTTTGGGAATTTTCGTCAGATGTTTCCCATTGTAAGCCCTTTTTCTCTTTGAAGATAGGATTTTATCCATCCTTTCGGCAACGGGGAATCCTCATTGCTTCTCATTTCCCCTCTCGGATTCCGGCTGCTGGAAGTAGGCGGTCCTTGCGTTTTCGCTTTCAAGCCATTTGAGGATGTTCTGGTTGAACTCCCTTGCGGAGTAGTATCCCATCTTTTTCAGCCGTTCGTTCATGGCCGCGGTTTCGATGATGATGGGGATGTTCCTTCCCGGTTTTACGGGGATTTTGAGGAAGGGAACATGAACGCCAAGGATCTCCTTCGTCGTATCCGCGGACCCCAGCCGGTCATAGACCTGAGAACTGTCCCACTCTTCAAGCTGCACGACGAGCTGCACCTGCTTCTTGTCCCGGATAGCTCCAACGCCGAAGAGGTGGCTGATATTGATGATTCCCAGGCCGCGGATCTCCATATGATGGCTGGTTATCCTGTTGGCTCCGCTGCCCATCAGGATGTTACCGTTCACGCATTTCAGCTCTATGGCGTCATCGGATATCAGCCGGTGGCCTCGTTCGATCAGTTCGAGGGCCGACTCGCTCTTACCGACCCCGCTGTCACCCGTGATGAGGATGCCGATTCCGAAAACCTCGACCAGGACCCCGTGAACGATCTTCTGCGGGGCGAAGACGACGGAAAGGGCCCTGATGAGCCTCATGGAGAGGTCGGATGACGTGAGATCCGTCTGGAGAACGGGGCAGGAGGCCTTTTCCGTTATTCTGAGAAAATCGGGGCTCGGGGTTCGGGAATTGGTGAAGATGCAACAGGGAATCGGGTAAGAAAACATGGTTTCGAGAAAGGATACCTTTCCCTCCTCGAGCATCTTTTCCAGATATGCGAATTCCCCTCTTCCGAAGATCTGGATGCGATTGAAGGCGAATTGGTCGAAAAAACCACAGAGGGCCAGTCCGGGTCTGTTGAGATCCGGCACGGTAAGTTCCCTCACCAGTCCCGGCCTGCCCCCGATGCACGTGAGGTTTAGTGTGTTGTGTTCCTTTAGATCAAGCTCGAGCAGATCTAAAACGGTGAAGTTCTTCATGAGGATACTTTCCTGTACGATTCCATGAGCGAAAGAAGGCGGTCCTAACGCTCCTGGATTCTCTCCTTTTCCTTCTGTATCTTGTTTTCGAGTTTGTCGAAGAGGATGTCCACCCCTTTGAAGATTTCGAAGCTCGTCACCCTAATATGGGAGGAGGCTCCCCACCGGAAGTTCATCGTTACTTCCAGCTTGTAACGCTGTTTCTCGAGGGTTATCGTAAACAGCAGGTCGACGATCAATTCGGTTGCGTATGCGATCCGGTGCAATTTCTTATTAATATAATCCCTGGTTTCGTCGTCGACTTCGTGATGTACGCCTTTGATATCGATATTCATATAACCCCTCCACTTGGTATCGAGACTCCCATTCTTTTCCCTGCCGGATCTCATTCCGGGGAAACCAGCGCCGCACGAAACCTTTGTTCCGTTTCATCGGGCTATTTCTATCGTTCATAGGACGACAGAATATCGAGTTCTTTCCTGTATTTTGCGACAGTCCTCCTTGCCAAAGAGATCCCTCTCTTACTGAGAAGGTCCGCGAGCTTCTGGTCGCTCAGGCTTTTCTCCTCCCGATTCTCTTCGATGATCTCTTTCAGTATCTGTTTCACCCCCTCCTTGGAAAACCGTGAACCGGCGGATCCCGGTCCGGATATCGAATTTGAAAAGAAGTACTTCAATTCGAATATGCCCCATTCCGTCTGGATATATTTCCCGCTGGAGATCCGGGAAACGGTCGTTTCGTGTACGGAGACCTCCTGCGCGATGTCCTTCAGAGTGAGGGGGACGAGGAACTTTGGGCCCTTAGTGAAGAAGTCCCGCTGGAATTCGACGATCGCCTTGGCTACTTTGATCAGGGTTTCGTTCCTCTGATTGACGCTTCTGATGAACCAGCGTGCGTCCTTGATGCTCCGGTTCGCGAACTGACGGACTTCGCGGTTCTTGGTTTTCTCTGCGCCGCTCTTGGCGATTTCCGCGAAGAAAGGGTTGATTCCTAGAACCGGAATCTCCTCGTCGTTCAGGACGAGGAGGAATTCCCCCTCCTTCTGCTTCAGGAGGAGATCGGGTATCACGTATCGCGGATTCTCGGTTGAATAGGTCCTTCCCGGAAACGGGTTCAGAGTCCTGATGAAATCGACGATCTCCTCGATCTCCCTCTGCGAAAGCTTCATGAGCTTGCCGATCTCATGGAGCTTTCCCCTCTCGAGTAGCTCGAAGTGTTCGAGGATCATTTCCGTAGTTCTTTCCGGAGCATCGGGGTTTGCCGCTGTTTGTACGAGAAGGGATTCCTTAAAGGAGGAAACGCAGGTCCCCACGGGATCGAAGCGCTGGATGAGAAGCATGACAGAATTCAGGATTGTCTTGTCCTCCTCGGGAACGAGGGAAAGGGGGTCTTCCCGGTGAAAACCCTGTTCGTCGAGGTTGCGGATGAGGAGGGTCCCGATTTCAAACCACTTTTCCGGGATCGGCTGCAATCTGAGCTGCCATATCAGATGATCCTGCAGGGATTCGGGCCGGGAAAGGGCCCCTTCCAGGAAACGGTGCTTCTGATCCCGGGCTTCCTCGCCGGCGGCCTGTGAATAGCCGGGATCCGAGGAGTTCTCGAAGTAGTCCTCCTCCTCGTTCTGCCTCGATTCCGCGGCGTCGAAGGATTCCTCGGCCCGGTCCTCGACAACCTCGAGAGCCGGATTCTTCTCAATCTCTTCCTGAATTCGGAATTTCAGTTCCTGGATGGGCAGGGTCATGAGCTGAATGGACTGGAACAGCTGAGGATTCATCTTGAGTTTCTGTTCCTGTACCATTACAGGTTTCTGATACTGCACCTTTTCCTCCGAGCAGGCCGTGTCATACGTGCCAATCCCAGCTTTTTACCCTGTTTGTATCTAATATTATAGCGACATCCGTCTTTGTCAATGTTTGTCTACATCTGGAAAGCCGGGCCGAGGTAGATCGTGCGCGCGGTTTCGTTGGCGAGGAGATCCTCCTTGCTTCCGCTTACGAGGATCTCGCCGAGGTTGATGATATAGGAGCGGTTCGTGATTTCAAGGGTGTCGCGGACGTTGTGATCCGTGATCAGGACGCCGATCCCCTTGCTCGAGAGGAGAGTCACGATGCGTTTGATTTCGTAGACGGCGATTGGGTCAATGCCCGCAAAAGGTTCATCGAGGAGCAGGAACCGCGGCTGGATGGCCAGCGCGCGTGCGATTTCGGTCCTGCGCCGCTCCCCGCCGGAGAGGGTGAACGCTTTCTGCGTTCGTATTTCCGATATTCCCAACTCGACGAGGAGCTCGTCCAGTTTCTTTTTCTTCTCCGCTTTGGTGAGATCCGATCTGGTTTCGAGCACAGCCCAAATGTTCTGTTCAACGGAAAGCTTCCTGAATACGGATGCCTCCTGGGGGAGGTAGGAGATGCCGAAGCGGGCCCTTTTGTACATCGGCTCCCGCGTAATATTTCGTTCCTCAAGATAGATCGCGCCCGCCGTTGGTCTGATGAATCCCACTATCATGTAGAAGACCGTTGTCTTTCCGGCCCCGTTGGGCCCGAGAAGGCCGACGATTTCCCCCTCGTGCATCGAAAAGCTGACGTCCTTTACCGCGGTTTTTTTCCTGAAGCATTTCGCGAGTCCCTCTACCCGTAGGATCATGGTCCCTGTCCTGTTTGTGTCGTTGTGTGCCCCGTACCGCCCGTTCCCGGCGCTCCGGGCGCCGTGGAATCCTGCCCCGAATCGGGGGCTGTTTGACCCGCCGCAGGTTCGGCGGGAGCGGGCGTCTGGCCCGGGACCGGCCCGGCGGCGGGAGGCTGGCCCGGAGCGTCCGGGTTGTTTCGGCTGGGCGCTTCTTCCTCCTCTTCGCCGGCGATGTCCCCCGAAACGTTCCCCTCCATCCTGATTTCATCGGTTTCCAGGTTCATGATGATCCGGGCGGCGCGGTAGACGTCGTTCTTCTTGTAGACGACGGGCATTCCAGACAATTCCAGGATGTCCTCTTCCCTGCGGTAACGGGCGTACTCGCAGCGCGCAGCGATATCCTCCTTGAGGATGCGTACGCCTATCTGCAGGATGGTGATGTCCTCTTTACCAAAATTTTCGAGGAATCCGGCTTTGGCCACCACCTCGTTCTTGAGATCGATCATCTCCACCCAGCCTTCGACCCTCGTGATTTCCTCTCTACGGTCGAAGAAGAGGTTTTCGCAGGTGATGGAAAGCCCTTTCCCCGTGTCGGTAACCTTGATGCCGCCCGAGCACAGGGCGTACCGGAAGTCGCTTCCGAACAATTCGATCCGCTCGGCCGTGATGACCGTGGTCTTGGACTCGATCCGCGCGTTTCCGGTCAGGACGGTCCGCTCCTTTCCTTCCGCGAGAACCGCGGTCGTCCGATCGGCCGAGAAGCGGAATGTATCTGCGCCGAAAGTAGCTACCGGAAGCAGTAGCGAGAGAAGGGAAAGGAGAAGTCTCGTTCTATTCGTTCTGTGCATCTTGGACCGTATCCTCGGCCGCGTCGGTTTCGGCGTTCGCGGCGGGCGTTTCGTCGGTCTGGGTTTTTCCGCCCGTTTTTTCCTCTTCGTCTTCGAGAAGATAGACCCCCTTGACATCAGACGCGAATGAGAAGGTCTTTGAGCTGAAATCCCCCGTGAAACCGGAGCCGCCGAGTTCGGTTCCGTCGTCCTTCCTGATGACGACAGAAGAGTTCGGTCCCGAGGTGAGGATTCTCTCCTCATCGTTCCATTGGAGAGAATCGGCAAGGATCGTAGCCTCTTCTCTTACGGAATAGAGGTTGATCCTTCCGTCGAAATCGGCGTTTTCCGAATCACTGTAATAGACGACCCTGTCTGCGGTCCCCCGGGTCAGGACCTTCCCCCCTGAATCCAATTCGGTAAACGCGACCGAGGAGAGGACTGTCTTGTGCTTTTTTTCGTACAGCTCCGCCCTTCCTGCGTACAGGGAAAAGGAGGGGTTCCCTTCTTTGACAACCGTGTGCGTAAGTTCGTCCATGGTCATTTCCGGAATGGTTTCCGCGAGTGTCTCCGAACCCATTGCCCCCTCGTAATCCAGGCTGCACCCGCAGAGAAAGGAGAGGAGGGAAAACGGAATCCAGAACAACCAGCGTTTCATTTCCGAATGCTCGCGGCGATGAAGCTCGAGAAGAGCGGATGGGGCTTTATGGGAGTTGACTGGAATTCCGGATGGTATTGGACGCCGATGCCCCAGGGGTGTTCCGGCCACTGGACCGCTTCCACCAGCGAACCATCCGGGGTGTGCCCGCAGATGATCAGCCCGGCGTCGGCGAGCCGCTGCCGATACCTATTAGAAATCTCGTATCTATGGCGGTGCCGCTCGGATACCGTTTCAGTCCCGTAGATCTCCGCGATCTTGGAGCCGGGCAGGAGGACGGAGTCGCTCCTTCCCAGCCGCATCGTTCCCCCGTAGAGCTTCACATCGACCTGCTCCTCGAGGAGGCTCACGACAGGATCTGTGCATCCCGGGGAGAATTCCGTACTGTCCGCATCCGCGAGGCCGAGAACGTTCCGCGCGTATTCGATCACGAGGACCTGCATCCCCAGACAGATGCCGAAATAGGGAATCTGCCGGGTGCGCGCGAACTCCGCCGCCTTTGCCATACCGGCGATTCCTCGCTGGCCAAAGCCTCCGGGGATGAGGACTCCGTCCAGTCCTTCGAGAAGCGGAGCGGGATCCTCGATCCTTTCGATCTGCTCCGAATCGATGCCGACGATCTCCACCCGCGCATTGTTCGCGATCCCCCCGTGATACAGAGCCTCGTACACAGATTTGTAGGTGTCATTGAGGTGAATGTATTTGCCCACGACGCCGATTTTCGCGGTCCTCTTGCCGTTTGTGAAGGTCGAGACGACCTGGTGCCACGCGGAAAGGTCCGCGTCCGAGTCGGGGAAGCCGAGCTTGCGGAGGGCGATCTCATCCAGGTGTTGTTCATGGTACATGAGCGGGATCTGGTAGATCGTCGTTTTAACGTCATAGGCCGAGATGACCGCTTCGGTCTCAACGTTCGTGAACAATGCGATCTTTCTCCGCATCTCGTCTTCGAGGAGATGCGGCGCCCTACACAGGAGGATGTCCGGTTGTATTCCGATTTCCTGGAGACTCTTAACCGAATGCTGAGTGGGTTTTGTCTTGAGTTCCCCGCCGACTACTGCGGGGACGAGGGTCAGGTGGATATAGATGACGTTCTGTTTGCCGACCTCGTGGATGAACTGACGGGCGGCTTCCAGGTAGGGAATTGACTCGATATCGCCGACCGTGCCGCCGATCTCGATAATCGTTACGTCAACGTCCTGGTGTTCACCTATCTGGAAGATCCTCTGTTTGATCTCGTCCGTGATGTGGGGGATAACCTGAACGGTGCGCCCGAGGTAACGACCCTCCCGTTCTTTGGTTATGACGGCCTGATAGACCTGCCCCGTCGTGATTGAATTCTCTCTACTAAGGGGGGCGTTCGTAAACCTGGCGTAATTGCCTAGATCGAGGTCGGTTTCAGCGCCGTCGTTGGTCACGTACACCTCTCCGTGCTGGTACGGGCTCATGGTTCCCGCGTCTACATTGATGTACGGATCGATTTTAATCATGCGAATATGGAGACCATGGGCCTCCAGGAGGGATCCTAGAGAAGCGGCGGCTATTCCCTTGCCAAGGCTGGAACAGACGCCGCCGGTGACGAAGATATATTTGTTCATGTGAGAGGATTATCGAATAGAGGCCGTGAAAAGTCAATGCTGCCGGCGGACACCTCGACTCCGTGAAAGTCGGAGGATTACATAAGATTGGTGTCCATCTCCTCCGTGTCGAGGAAGATGAAGTCCTTTGTGAGTCCTCCCGCCGTTTGAAAGATCAGCTCCGAAAAGGACTCCTCCTTTAGGAGGCTTTCCGAGCAGAGGATCGGCGCCTTTGCCTTCAACGCGAGGGCGATTCCGTCGCTCGGCCGGACTTCCATGGTGTAGAGACGAAGCCCCTTGCGGTAGGTGATGCGGGCGAGATGCTTGTCCTCGATCGCTCCGTAGATGCGGGTATCTACGAGGGTGAAATGATGCCTTTCCATGAACTGGGCGAGGAGTTCGTGGGTCAGCGGTCTTGGAGGCTTCACTTCCTCGATTTCAACAATGATCGCGCTCGCCTCGAACGGTCCTATCCATAGGGAGAGGAGTCGGGATCCGGATTTTTCCGAGAAAACCGCCAAAGGCATCTTGCTCTTTTCGTCCATGGCGATTCCCTTAAGGATGACTTCTTTGAATTCGACGGCGTCCACGGATTAAATGTATCACGCCGAAACGATTTTCGTATGGAGTCGGCGCGATTCTTGAAAAAACACTTCTATTGACAGGGGAATATCAAAGCCATACACTTTCCAGTAAGAGGATCTATCCGGATCTTTCGATCCGCTGCCCCTCGTCACCGCCGCGGACTCCGATGGATAAAAATGGCAGAATTCCTTTCCGATGAAGATTTCGAACGCTATCGAATCCTCATCTACAATGAAAGCGGCATTCACTTCACCGCGTCGAACAGGACCATTCTCGAAAGCAGGCTGAAGGAACGTCTGCGCAAGATGCAGCTTAATACGGTTGCCGAATACTACGCCATCCTTAAAAAGGATCCCGAAGAACTGAAAGTCCTTCTCGATACGGTTACCACCAACCTCACCAGGTTTTTCAGGAACCTGCCTCATTTTCAGACCCTTGAATTTTATGTCGTCCCGGATCTGATCAAGGAGAAAAGGAAGACCGGCGATTCAGTCGTTCGTATCTGGAGCGCCGGATGCTCGACGGGGGAAGAACCTTATACGATCGCGATTGTCATGAAAGAACTCCTTCCCCCCGGAATGAGGTGCGAGATCATCGGCTCGGATCTGAGTCTGAAATCTCTCATGATCGCCAAGGAAGCCTTTTACCCGGAAAACCGAGTGACAGACATCCCCGAAGCTTACTTGAAGAAGTATTTCGAAAAGCGGGACAATGGCTATCTGGTCCGGCCCGAGATAAAGAACATGGTCAAGTTCGACTATCACAACCTGAAATTCGACAGCGGACAGCGGAACCTGGATATCGTTTTCTGCAGGAACGTGATCATCTATTTCGACGAGGCGGCGCAAGAGGCGGTCATCAACAAGTTTTACGATGCCATGAACAAGCATTCATACCTCTTCATCGGCCATTCCGAATCCCTGTTCGGAATGAAGACGCGGTTTGAGTTCCTGAAGACCGATTGGGCGTGTATCTACAGGAAATTCATCGAATGACGAGGAACGATTTGGAAAACGAGACAGTCTCCGTCCTCATCGTGGACGACTCCGCCTTGATGCGGAACGTGATCGGGCGCATCGTGGAGTCGGCTCCGGGACTCGCGGTCGCGGGGAAGGCCATGAACGGGGAATTCGCCCTCCAGAAGATACCGAGCCTGAATCCCGACGTCATCATCCTTGATCTCGAGATGCCCCAGATGAATGGGATCGAATTCCTCAAGGAAAGGAAGCGCCGCGGAATCGAGATCCCCGTCGTCATCCTCTCGTCGATCGCAAAGAGGGGAGCCGAGGTGACAATGGAGGCGATTTCTCTCGGCGCCTCGGATTTCATCCTGAAACCCTCCGGTTCAGCCTCTGAGGATATCCGGATGGTGGGGGGACATATCGTCGAAACCGTGCTGGCCTATGGCAGCCAGTACAGGCGCAGAAAGAAAACAGGGATGCGGGAATCCGCCCGCAGCGAGCCTGCCAGGCCTCCGCAGGCGCCGATCGGGACCACCGCTGGAGGGGCCGCAGGAGAGCGGACCACGGAGGGAACCTCCGTGGAAACAACGGAAGCAAGATCCCGCGTGGCTGAGGCTCAAGGATTTCCAAAGCCGGCCCGGCCCAGCGCACCCGTATCGAACGAGATCCATGTCGTTGCCATCGGAATTTCAACAGGCGGGCCCAATGCCCTGCGGGAGGTCTTTGCGGGTATTTCCGCAAGCCTGCCGGTACCTGTTCTCGTCGTACAGCACATGCCTGCCGGATTCACCGAGGAATTCGCAAAGAGCCTGGACAGGCTGTGCCCGCTCGATGTCAAGGAGGCTGCTGACGGCGACATTCTCGCTCCGGGAAGGGTTCTCGTCGCGCCCGGGCATTCCCACCTCGAGCTTGAACGGAAGCCATTAGCCACGATCGTGCGCCTTTCGCAGGATCCGCCGGTCAACGGCCACAGACCCTCCGTGGACGTGCTCTTCTCTTCTGTCGCAAAGTGTTACGGCCCTCACACGCTGGCCGTGATCATGACAGGCATGGGGCGGGACGGCGCGAGGGAGATAGGCACGATCTACAATCTGGGAGGCACCACCGTAGCGCAGGACGAGCAGTCATCCGTCGTCTATGGGATGCCGAGGGTGGCAATCGAGAGCGGATACATCCAGCACATCGTTCCGCTGCGGAACATGGCTGATACGATCAACAAGCTGGTGGCAGAAAACGGCCCATCCTGATCGCGGAGCTGCGCCTTTCAGGGTTCCTCGGGTTCGGGTCTGTCGACGTACGGCATGTTGCGTTCCTTCCGGTTCCTGTTGAGAAGCAGGCTCAACCCGAAACCAGCCGCCAGTCCGGAAAGCCCGAGAAGAGCCTTTTCCCCCTCATGCACGATTCCGAACAGCCTGCCCCCCGCGATGAAGAGAACACAGAAGAGGACGAGGGGAAGGATGAGAACCATGAAGGCCGCGCCTATCGTTTTTCCGGCGGGAAGGACGATTTCGACTTCCTGGCCGGGCCGTAGGGGGAGGCCGTACCGATTGACCGCGTTGAACTGCCGTTCCTTCGGAGCGGAGCAGAAGCCTCTGCCCGCGCATGAGGCGCATTGGTCCACCGCGCTGCAGCGGACGGTAAGGATGCGGCCGTCAACCTTCAGGATCGTGACTTTCTCTCTCATATGGGGGCGCCTCCTTGCAGGGAACGGCTATCCGCTCGATCGAGAGGGTCTTGCCGGTGGTTTCGTCTATCTCCAGGAGAACCCCCTGTAGCTCGAGACGGTCCCATGCGTCGCTCGAGCGTTCGGGGATCTGGCTCGTGTTCTTCCGGATCTCGATTTCGATGTCGAGACCGCCGACCGAGTTCTGGCTTCCCGTTCGACCCGTATCGCAGATGATCCCCGTGCCCCGAGGAAGGATCCGCTCATCCGCGGTGAGCACCTTGGTGTGCGTACCGATCACCGCGGATACCGTTCCGTCTGCGTAGTGGAACATCGTGTACTTCTCCGCAGTCGTGGTGGCGTGGAATTCGAGGATGACGATGGGAGTCTCCTGGCGGAGTTTCGCAGCGAGATCCTGGAGATGGGTGAACGGATTGGAAAGATGAACCCGGGTGAATCCCGACTGGCCCAGAAGAGAGATCACTGCGACGCGGTTTTCCCCCACGGGGTAGATCCGGTATCCCCTCCCGGGATTTCCGTACGGATAATTGGCCGGTCTGAGGATGAAGGGGCACTTCTGAATGAAGGGCACCATGTCGAGCTTGTAGTAGCCCTTCTCGCCCACTGTAATGACATCGATGCCCAGCTTGTGCAGGTAGATCGCGTGATTTTTACCGATACCGAAGCCGCCGGTAGCGCCTTCGCCATTGGCAATGACGAAATCGATGTTCCGTTCCTGTTTCAGCCCCGGAAGAAGGTTCTTTACGCAGAAAACCCCCGGCTTTCCGACGATTTCCCCGATGGACAGGATCCGTACTGGCACCTTTCGACCTCTCGTTATCAAGACGTTCTATTAGGATACATATTTTCCACTCATTAGACAAGGTTGGTTCATTCTGACACAGCGCCGCGCTGGTTCCGGTCATTATAGCCACCCACAGCAGCTGGGATGAGGTGGTTTCCCTATAATCGGAACAGCGTTTCCCCTCAGAAGTCGGCCGTGCCGGCTGGAGATGTTCCGGATCCGGAAAGCATGCCCGCTGATCGCCTCGGTTGCTTGTCATGTAACTACTTTTAAGGCAAGGGGATATAAGTTGGATGTGGAATGCCGCGCCCGTATGGGATTCCGCGTCCGCAGCCGGGCGATCCAAGGTTTACGGATTCAGCGGCCTGAAAAACCGCCGAACCCCCGAACAACCTCTTTGTTGGCATGCTTATTGCATAACTATTGATGAGCGTTGCTCGTATCATACGCCGCGGAACGAGCGGGCATGAGAACCAAGCGCCCGAACAGGGGCTTGATCACACGCTTTCAAGAGGTGTGCGATGAAGGATCGTATCGTAATCGACATTGGAAAGATCATGGATGAGGTCTTTGAAGCCACACGGAATTTTGGGGACTTTTTCCATGAGGGATTTCAGAAGGCTTCCGGAGAGCAGGAAAGATGCTGCGAGTGGGACGAGAAAATAGATTTCTATCCCGCTTACATGTACCCCCCCTGTAATGTCTATCTGACCAGGGAGAGAAGCCTGGTGTTCGAATTCGCGCTTGCGGGATTTTCCGAGAAGGAGATCGATCTCCAGTTCAACGGGGACTATATGATCTTCTCCGCCAAGGAACCCGAGGGTTTCGAGGCTGTCGAAGGAGCTAAGTACTTTAAGCGAAGGCTCAAGTTCAAGGAGATCAGGGAGCAGAAGTACTTCGTTCCCGAGGATAAGTTCAACAGGGATAAGGTCAAGGCGGTCTTCAGGAACGGAATCCTCAAGGTTACCATCCCGCCGAAAGAGGAGTTCGAGACCAAGGAAGGGATCAAGATAGAGATCGTCAAGGAGGGGGAGTGATATGATCTTCTGGATAATCCTGGGGATCGTTTTAGGCTATTTTTTTAAGCCGCAGCTTGACAAGGTGGTCTATAAAGCGATAAGGCTTATACGTGACCGGAGGAACAACAGGGATTTCTAGATCCGGCAGCTGGGATTCGGGGGGCCATCCCCGTATCCTTTGGAGATATATGGAGTGAGAGGGCTTTGCGTAAAAGCCCTCTTTTTTTAGCTTCCGTGTCAGGGTCGTCGCCTTCCGTCGGCTGCCTGAAGCAGGAGTTTCCATGAAAAGCACGTTCGGAACAAACCCGCCGTATTCCCTCTCGGATACGGCCGGCCTTGACACGCGCTTTCCCTTCCGTATAGTATTGTCCCCACAAAAGCGCCCGGATGGTGAAATTGGTAGACACGCTAGATTCAGGGTCTAGTGGGGGTTCCCTCCTGTAGGATCAAGTCCTCTTCCGGGCAATCGTAAACCCTTCTTTTACAACAAGCTGCACATGTTTTTAGAAATCCACTAGTTGACTTTATAAGAGTCATTGGTTTATAGCTCTTCGCAATCTGCAATCCAATCGAGATCGGATGTGTCCAGGCGAAAGAAGCCCTTCTAGATCCTGAGTTGCTTCGTTTGCAAATCCAATGTGTATTACACCGTCGAGATCGATCGGATAGACGTCCCATGATGCGGTATTAAGGGAGAGCTATGCACGACCACTTGGGCCTTCTCGGAGCATTGCCAGGAAATCTGATGTAAACAAACTGAAGACATGGCGATTCTTGTGATATAATGGGTATCAATACATTAGCCAGGGCATGGCCTGGCAGAGTCGGAGGGTATGAAGCTGTATGAGGGCACTGACCAAGGTTTCGGTAGTCACCGCGCTTGCTCTTTTCCTTCTCGTAGGATGTGGCGATCTCTACTACTCGCTTTTCAGTCCAGAACCCGAGAATGCCGACGTTGAGCAGGTTTTCGTCGCGCTGAGGAACAGCTGGAAGGAAGTGTACCCATTTCCCGAAGGCCGCTACGTGGTTTCCGACTGGGAGAGTGGAACCTCCACGAGCGCCGATGAAAAGGTGACCATTACTCTGAGCACGGAAACGGAAGATAGCTTCACGATCTACGTGGCACACTTCGTCATCAAGGACTACACCGATCCCGAAACAGGCATCACGGTGGTGGAAGCCGACTTTACGGCGAAAAGTCGCGAGTTCGTAGACTTCAAGATGCGAAAGAACCTGACAGGAACCGCAAAAGTGACGAACGCCGGGACAGTCGAATTCGTGCGCTTTGAGGTGTGGGATTCATATCCAAGCTGGGAGATATATAATTACTTCGATATGACGGCCTTCAATTCCACAAAGTACCACTACGTCTGGGGTGAACTGAGCGCTAACGGCCGAGACATCGACCAAGGATTGGTAGAGTTGCCTGGTTTCCCGCCAGGCTGATCTGGAAACCAGCTGCGTATCCTCTATCTCCCCCTATCTCCGCATGGGTAGGTGCCCGTTTCAGACCGTCGGGAGGTAGCACCAGAAATGGCTCTAAAGGGCATCCAGGATCTTGGACAGCATAGTAACGGTATTTTTTCATGCAGTTTCCGAGTTCCATTGTTCTGCCCGGCAGTTTGACGGCGTATCCATCGAAGTCCTGCTTCTCCTGAACGCTGCCATTGTGTTTTATCGATCAATTGGAACTCCTACCCGCCCGGCCTGAAGCGCCTGCTTTCATCTACGCTCCCTGGAGGAAATCCGTTGGAGGGGGTATGGTTTTCAGTGGGTTGGACATTTCCGGACAAGCTTGTACTCTCTTGACACTCTGGCGACACGTTAGGACAATAAGGCTGAACAAAGGGGGAGGATCAATCCCATGAACCTGAACGTGCATGACGCGGCGCGGCTGCTCAGTGTCTCGGAAAAGACCATCTACCGGTGGGTGCGGCAGGGCCGTCTTCCCGCCTACCGGCTCCAAGATCAATACCGGTTCAACCGCGCCGAGCTTCTGGAGTGGGCAACCTCCAACAGGATTGATGTGTCCCCCGAATTGTTCCTCGAACCGGAAAGCGGCGATCTTCCGTTGCCGTTGCTCGCGGAAAGTCTCGCGGAGGGAGGCATTTATTACCGCATCGAGGGAGAAACGCGCGATGAGGTTATCCGGGCCGCCGTTCAGAACCTGAGGCTCCCCGAAGGGTCGGACAGGGATCTTCTTTTCCAGCTGTTCCGGGCCCGGGAGGAGCTCTGCTCCACGGGAATCGGCGAGGGAATAGCGATTCCCCATGTCCGTAATCCCCTTGTTCTCCACGCGGGCAAGACGTCGATCTCGCTGTTCTTTCTGGAATCCCCCGTGAACTTCAAGGCTCCGGACGGTCAGGCGGTGCGGATCCTCTTTACCATACTCAGCCCGACCACGCGCGGGCATCTGCACATGCTCTCCAGACTCACCTATGCGCTCCGAGATTCCCGGCTTCAGGAAACCCTGAAGAGAGTAGGATCCCGAGAGGAGATCATGAAGGAATTCAGGAGAATGGATGAGTACTCGAAGCTTTTCACATAGTTGAAATACTCGTTACGATCAGGAAGGAACAGGATGACGCTGTTTTTTTTAGGCATGGCTTTCATCGTCGCCGGCGGCGCGGGGGCTCTCTGTTGCGGGCGCCGGGCTTCCCTCGCCGCAGTCTTCGGAGTCGGGGGGCTCACGGCCGGAAGCGTTCTCATCGTCTCCGCGGCTGTCACGGCAGCATCGGCACGGAAGAACCTCCTCTTTATTTTTGGGGATTAGAAGGTGTTCGGGGATCTCGCCTTTGGGATAGACCCGCTTTCCGGCCTCTTTCTCGTGCCTGTCCTCCTCCTCGGTGTCGTGTGCGGGTTGTACGGAATCGGGTATCTTGAACCTCACGGAAAGGGGAAAAACTGCGGGGCCCAGTGGTTCTGGTACGACCTTCTGGCGGCGGGGATGGGCGGCGTTCTCGCCGCGCGCGATTTCCTCAGCCTCGCGGTATGCTGGGAGCTCATGACCATGGCCTCGTACTTTCTCGTCGCCTTCGAGCACGAGAATCCGCAGGTGAGAAAGTCCGCCCTCGTCTATCTCATCGCCTCCCACTGCAGCATCGCCTGCCTGCTTCCCGGTTTCGTTATCCTGTCCGGCCTTTCCAGCACAGGGGAGAGCCTTCTGTTTCCCTCCAAGGCGCTCGAGGCGGCTGTACCGGGAAGCGCGGCCGTCTTCATCCTGACCTTCTGCGGTTTTGGGATCAAGGCGGGCTTTTTCCCTGTGCATGTCTGGCTTCCCGAGGCGCACCCGGCCGCGCCCAGCCATGTTTCCGCCCTCCTCTCCGGCGGAATGATCAAAATGGGGATCTACGGGATCCTCAGGATCGTTTCATTCTTCACTATGCTTCCCCTGTGGTGGGCCGAGGTCATCCTCCTCACCGGCTGCGTCTCCGCGGTTCTCGGCATCCTCTTCTCTCTCGGCCAACGCGACCTCAAGCGGATCCTGGCGTACAGCAGCGTAGAGAACATGGGAATCATCGCGATCGGGATAGGCGCGGGACTAATCGGGCTGCGGGCCGGGAACATAGCGGTCGGTTTTCTCGGGATCGCGGGAGCGCTTCTCCACGTTCTCAACCATGGGGTTTTCAAGGGGCTTCTCTTCCTGGGGGCCGGCTCCGTATTCCATGGGACCGGAATTCGGGATATCGAGCGCCTCGGCGGCCTCGCGAAGGGGATGAAGCACACGGCTACGGCAATGACCCTGGCTGCGGCAGCGATTTGCGCCCTTCCGCCCTTCGGAGGTTTCGTCAGCGAGTTCCTCATGTATCTCGGCATGCTTAAGGGTATCGTGGCGGGAAACGTAACGGAGACGGTGCTTCTCGCCGCGGCGTGCGCGCTGCTCGCGCG
>CAZPZF010000011.1:0-28360 GCA_964590705.1 uncultured Spirochaetales bacterium
ACAAACGGAAATCGCGGACCTGGAGGAATTCAGAAGAACCGGAAGCTACTTCGGGGCGGAGAGAGAGCGCACGGGATTGGCTGACTTTGTCAGGGATCCGGCCGCGCATCCCCTGGATACCCCTTCGGGCAGGGTGGAGATCGCCAGCGAACGTTATCGGCGAGATACGGGCTTTCCCGCGATTCCGGGCTGGCAGGCTCCCCCCGCGGAGCCGGAGTTTCCCCTCCTCCTCATCACGCCGAAGGCGGCCGGAAGGACTCACTCGCAGGTGAACGGGGAAGGCGGAAAATCCGGCAGGCAGCCTTCTTTCCTCGAGATCTGCGCCTCCGACGCCCTGCGGAGGGGGATCGAAGACGGAGACAGGATCGTCATCCGGAACCGGCGGGGCGCCGTTCTCACGAGAGCCCGCGTCACGGAGCTGATCATGCCAGGCGTGGTTTCCCTGGACGAGGGAATCTGGTTCGAACTCGACCCCGGGGGGATCGATACCGCGGGATCGGCCAACATGCTGAGCTCGACCGAGGGGACCAGACCGGGGAAGGCCCCGATTATGCACGGGCTTCCCGTGGAAGTGATGCTGGCGCCGGACAGCGGGAGCACGCCCGCCTGAGCGTGCCCGGCCCCGCGCCGTTCCGCTTCGAAACGGAGCAGGTCGTCAGGCGTGTTCAGATTTGGAATCCCGCTCGACCCGGCGTAATCCACGTACGCGGTCGGAAGCCTGGGAAAAGCTCCCTGCACCTTCCTTCCGCCTGCGGCGAAGTATTCCCGGAGTCCGTCAAGCGCTCCGCGGCAAAAGACCGCGAACAAGGGCTCGAGAAGGCCGGGACCGACACGGGGAACGGCGCAGCCGCCGCGGGGAAGAACCGTCAGGAGGCTCTCGATTAGTCCGAGATCGATGAGGGGAATATCGCAGGCCATGACGAAGAGCCTCCCGAAGCGGCACCGCTCAAGCGCGGCGATGATCCCCATGAGCGGCCCCTGGCCCCGAATCGGATCGCGCAGAAGGGTGAGACGGGAGGAGGTTTCGAGTTCCCACGGAAGTGCCCTGCGGTCCGTGACGAGGAAAGTCTCACCGAACAACGACGCCAGGATGTCTGCGGCGGCCAAGGAGAGCGGTCTTCCGCCGACCCGTAGGAGGCATTTCGGGAATCCCATCCTGCTCCCCTCTCCCCCCATGAGAATGGCCGCCGAAGCCATGGAAGTCTTTCGAAGGGGCCGCGCGCCGCTTTCATCGCTCGATCCGCCTTTCACGTTCTTCTCCTCTCCGTCCGGCCGCTCATGCACGGTCCGGTTCCCGGGGCATATCATATACAGAAACACGCCGCTGGTATATATTTCTCTGAAACCGTCCGCGGCGGCGCGGATCCCGGTCTTCGGGAAACGCCGGCGGAATTCGGCATGGAAATATCCGGAGGTTCGCGATGGCTGACATGAGAAGGCAGGACAGGAAGCTCTCCGAGGAGGATGCTCGGCGGATACTTGAAGAGGGGGAATACGGCGTCCTCTCGATGTGCTCCCCCGGAGAGGGAGGGTACGGGGTGCCGGTGAACTACGTGTTTGGAAACGGCGCCGTATACATCCACTGCGCTACGGAGGGAACCAAGCTCACCTGCATCGCGGCCAACAACCTGGTCTCCTTCTGCGTCGTGGGAAAGATCCGCGTCATGCCGGAGTCCTTCGGCACCCTCTACGAAAGCGCGATCGTTTCAGGACGAGCGGAGGAAACGACGGGCGAAGAGAAGAGGGAGGCGCTTGTCCTCTTCATCCGCAAGTACTCTCCCAGCCATTTCGAGGAGGGGATGAGGTACATCGAGAAGATGTACGACCGGGCAAAGGTCATCAGAATATCCCCCGCAACCATCACCGCGAAGGGGAGGAAGAAGTAGACCGGAATACCGGGTCCCTTCGCGTTCCCTCCCGGATCACAGCCACCCGTGTTCCGCGACCGCGAAGGGCTCTCCGGCGAATGTGACGTTCTCCAGCACGGGGATCCGCAGGTCCGTCTCCTGACTTGTCATCACGGGAAACCCATACCGGTCGTTCACGTGGCGGGGAGGCCTCCCTTTCCGCGCCAGTTCCTCCATGGCCGCCCGGTGACGATCGAGCCGCCCGGCCGCGTATGACTCTCCCATGGACAGCGCGCCGGCAAAGGCGGCGCGGACGGCCGGTTCGAGGGAATCGGAGATCTCGTATCCCACGCTGCAGCGTCCGTTCAGCGCGCAGGCCGCGGCCGTCGTCCCGGTTCCGAGAAAGGGATCGAGCACCGTGTCCCCCTGAAGGCTGTACATCAGCACGAGGCGGTTGGCGAGCTCGAGGGGAAAGGCGCCGCTTCTTTCCCGCGCCGCGGTCCCCACGACCTGTCTGCTCCCCTTGATCTCCCAGACATCCGAGAACCAGAGGTTCCGCTCTTCCCAGAAGAGGGCGCTCTCCCTGCGCCGGTTCCTCTCTCTTTCCGGAAAGGCGCGTCTCTCCCCCTTCCGGAAAATCAGCACGTATTCGTGCTCCAGGGTCACGTACGCTCCGCCCGGAAGCATGCCGGAGCCCATGAATTTGGTGGGAGCGTTGGTCTGCTTTCTCCAGATGACGGGGGGAAGGGAGGCGAAGCCGATCGATTCGCAGAACCAGGTGAGCCGCGCCTGGTTCGTATAGAGGCGGAACGAAGCTCCAAGGCGGCGGGTTGCGTCCCCGATGTTGAGACAGAGGAAACCTCCCGGTTTGAGCGCGCGGAAGCACCCGCGCCATACCGGCTCGAGCTGGCGGTGCATCAGGTCAAAGGCTTCTTCCCCCTTGCCCTCGTCGAGGAGGACGGATATGCGGGGATCCGCGGCCGCGAAGAGCGGGTCCCACATCCCGATCATCGGATACGGCGGAGAGGTGACGATCAGGTCCACCGATTCGTCCGCCTCCCCATCGATCCCCGCCGAACTCCGGAAGAGCACCCTGTGGGTCGTCGTCATGGGTCCAGCATACACGAAAAACCTTGATGACAGAATCCGCGGCGCGGTCTATAGTGGGAAAAATACTCGATCCGGAGGAGGGAGGCATGATACGCGTGTGCGTGGAGGCGGAAAGGGGAAGCAGGAGAAAATTCTCCTTCGACCATAACCTCCGCCGGACGGGAGTCCGCGAAACGCTGCTGCCCTACCCCTACCCGTACGGGTTCATCCTCGGCACCGTGGCCGATGACGGGGAGGGGCTCGACTGCTACATCCTCACGGACGAGCGCCTGAATGCCGGAAGCGTCGTGGAATGCGAACCCGCGGGCATCCTCGACATGACCGAGAACGACGAGAAGGACTGCAAGATCCTCGCGGTGCTGCCGGGGAATCCCGCGGTGGTGGGGCCGGGGGTCAACCAGGAACTGCGGGAATTCATCACGGGCATCTTCAGGAAATTCCCTGATGTCCAGGTAACAGTTGGTTCTGTCCGTTCCAGGGAGGAAGCCATCGATCGGATCGAGCGGGAAACCGCGCGAGAGGGTTGAGGGCAGCGATCATCATGACCATGACCGATATCGTTATCGACGGTCTCGACGGATCGCCGATCCACTGCATCCAGTCTCTCCCCGGCACCGTACACGGAACCTCCGACGCGGCCGTGGACGATCTCGCGGTCATCCTGCCCGGATACGCGTACCCCTGCGACGCGCCGCTCCTGTTCTTCCTCCGGCTCCTCCTGGTCGAATCGGGCTGGGAGGTGATGACGGTCGACTATCGATACAACGAACGTGCCCGTTTCCTGGCCCTGCCCGATGCGGCGAAGGACGAGTTCATCCGGGAGGAGCAGCGCTTCCTCGCGGCGCGGATCCTCGGCTCCGCAGCCTCCCGGAACCGTTACCTCTTTGCCGGAAAGTCTCTGGGAACGACCGCCCTGACGATCTGGCGGGATACGCCGGAACTCCGTGCCGTGGAAGAGAAATCCGGCTTCATCTGGCTGACTCCGGCCCAGGCCCTTCCCGACATCGTCCGTATCATCGGAGCCGGCAGTACCCCTTCCCTGCTTGTCGCCGGCGGAAGCGATCCCCGCTTCAGGCGGGAACTGGTCGAACCGATTCTCGGCCGGAAAGCCTGCCGCTTTCTCATCGTGCCCGCAGCGGGACATATCCTCTAATCGGATGAGGGTGGCGCGAAGAGCATACGAAACGTGGCCTCCGCGATCAGTTTCATAAGGGAAAACACAGAAACAGGTTTTCCCGTTTAGGGAGGATAGATGAGTAGACTCTACCACGAGCTGGCCGATGAGTATCACCTGATGTACCAGGGGATATTCGACTACCAGACTGAATTCGAAACACACAAGGAGATCTTCGCCCGGTTCTGCTGTTCCCGGATCCTGGAGCTGGGATGCGGAACGGGCAATCTCGCCGAATCCTTCGCGGTGGCGGGATACTCCTATACGGGCAGCGATGTGTCGCGGGAGATGATAGACATCGCGCGCCGCCTCCACCCCGGCGCCGATTTCGTGGTCTCCGACATGCGCAGCCTCGCCGAGCTTTCCGAACCGAACGGCAAGGCCCCGTTCGACGCCGCGTTCTGCTGCGGCAGGAGCTTCACCTACATGACCGGAAACAACGACGTCCTCGCCTGTCTTCGCGCGGTCAATCGGACGTTGAAGGAAGGCGGATTGTTCGTCGTGGACAACTTCCTCGCCCCCGCGATCTTCGGCGATTTTCCGAAGCACCTGGAGAACCGAATGGAACTGGAGGGGATGACCATCACCAGGATCAGCGACAACTCGCCGAACCTCGAAACCGGGTGGACATGGAACTGGAACGCAACCTATCTCATCGAGAAAGCGGACGGTGAAACCCGGAAGGTTGCGGATCCCTCGGTCCTCAGGGCCTTCCTCCCCGAAGAACTCTCCCTCTTCCTCTCCCTGTCCGGTTTCGATACCATGGAAAACGAACTCGACCGATTCTCGTTTAGGACGACCGCCAGGAAGCGGGCGTCCGCAAAGGAGCCAGCATGATCGCGATCGATAGGCTCAGGATCAGCACTCTCATGGAAAACACGGCCTCAGACAGCGGGGTCGTGGGAGAATGGGGGCTCTCCCTTTTCGTGGAAACGCCGGATCTGAAGTTCCTCCTCGATACGGGCCCGAGCGATTCCATCACACGGAACATCGATGCCATGCGAGTCGATATGTCTGGTGTGAGGACGATCGTCCTGAGCCATGGTCACTACGACCATACGGGGGGGCTCCCGGCGGTCCTTAGGCGGATCGGCGGACCTGTGCGCGTCATCGCCCATCCTGAAGCCCTGCGCGCGATGTACGGAAAGAACCGGGAAACGGGCGAATACAAGTACGCGGGTGTTTTCTATCGGACCGAATTCCTGGAAAATCTGGGGGCCCGTTTCGAGTTTTCGGCATCGCCCACATGGCTCTCCGAGGATATCGCGGCGAGCGGGGAGGAACCGATGGAGACCGATTTCGAGACCGTCGCGGGCGCGCTCTGCGTTCCGGATCCCGGCGGAAACGGCTTTGTCCCGGATCCCATGCCGGACGACCAATCGGTTTTCATGCGGACTGACCGCGGACTCGTGGTCCTGCTCGGCTGCGCCCACCGGGGGATGATCAACATCATCCGCTACGGCAGACGGCTCATGGGAACCGACCAGGTGTACCTGGTCCTCGGCGGAACCCATCTGGGCCCCGCGTCTTCGGCGCAGCTTTCCCGCTCCATCGAGGAGCTGAAGGGGATGGACGTGCAATGGATAGGGGTTTCCCACTGCACGGGGCAGACGGCGGCCGCGGAACTCAAGCGCGCCTTCGGCGAGCGTTTCTTCTTCAACAACGCGGGAAAGATCCTCCGCTTCCCCCTGGAGAGGAAACCGTGAACGGCGGACAGGCGCGGCGCAGGGACATTATCGTGCTGAGAAACGGGGTAGAGGCCAACCTCCTGGACGCGCTCCTCGACGAGGAGGGGATCCCTCATTACATCCGCTCTTATAGTGACCTGGCCTTCGACGGCCTCTACCAGATGGAACAGGGCTGGGGAACGGTGGAGACGCCGGAGGAATACAGAGACCGGGTGCGTGAACTGCTGGCGGAGCTTAGGGAAAACAGGGACGCTTCCGCGCCGGAGGCGGATGGGAGCCCTTGAACCGGCGCGCGTTGCCTTGCGCATCGCATTTGAGTATTGTGTATCCATGGAATTCCAGGACGCGGGCGGCCCCCTCCCCCTTCTGCTCAACCTTCTCATCTATCCGATCGCGCTGTCTCCTATTGTCCTCTGGCTCTTCCTCGGAAGGGAACGACGTGCGAGCCGGGCCTTCCGGGACATCATGGCACTTCTCCTCTCCTCCACCGTGGCGGCAGCGGCCGTCTCCCTGCAGCTCTTCTTCAGCCACATCGACCTTCTCCTTCCGCTCCGCGCTGTTGTGGGAGACATCCTCTACCAGATCCTCTCCGTTCTCGTGCTGACAGGCTTCTGCCTCTACATCTCGCGGCTTCCGGCGGCCCAGAGATCGGTGAACGGCCGGGAGGGAAAGCCTCTCCTGTCGGAGAGGATACTCGCGTCAGTCGTTCGCGCGGCTTCCGGGGCCTCCTCGATCCTCCTCTTCCTCGCGCTCATACCCGCATCAGACGTACCGGAAATGCTTCTCTCTGTTGCCTTGACGACCACATTCGCCTCCTTTGCCCTGTCCTATCTCCACACCGTCGTCGTCATCGTCGTGGAGAGGAAGCGCTCTCCCCGCTTCGTCCCCCTCATGGTTCTGCTCTGCGGCGACCCGGTCTTCCTCCTGCTTCCGGCGGTGTTCCCCGGCTTGAACGGGCAGACGCTCATCTCCGTCCTGTTCGTCTATCACTTCACCTGCCTCTTCTTCCTTCTTCGGCTCTCGCGCCCGGAAACCGGCCGCAGAGCCCTGACAGACGAGGAACGAATGGAGCGCCTCCTGTCCGCGGGACTGTCAAAACGGGAAAGCGAGGTCGCCCTGTCCCTCGCGAAAGGTCTCTCCTACAAGAGGATATCCGACATCCACTGCATCTCACTCTCCACGGTACAGACACACACTTCCCGCATCTACGGAAAGCTGGGAGTGAACAATAAGACCGAACTCGCGGCCAAAATCGAGGAACGATAGAAGCCCGGTCATATATTCATCCGATCCCTCCTTCTGCGGAATCAGATGTTTATCCGATATCCGGCGCCGGCGGATATGGGTACCTTTTTCACAGACGTATCGAGTATTCTCACGCAAGGAGCTGTTTGATGAAAAGAATAGGGATTTTTGCGGTCCTCATGACCGCTCTCGTCGCGAGCGCCTGGAGCAGGGCGTATGACTTGAAGGAATCGGAGGGGCTCGCCCTGACCGGCATCGACAGGATCGTCATCACCGTGCGGTCCCCGAAGTGCGTGGCCAGCATTAGGACCCTGAATCACGATATCCTCGTGCGGGGGAACGACGGTGACCGCAGGCTGCTCCTCTCCCTCTCCGGTACGGTACGCTCGAACCGCAGGGCCGCGGTGCCGCGGCTCATCTGGGAGAAGCGGGGAAACGAGATACATGTGTCCCTCTACCCGGACAACCGCGTCATCATCGGTCTGGTTTCCAGGGGCAAGGCCGCATTCGAGGCCGGAATACCCGTCGGCTTCAAGGGAGAGGTCGAGGTGGAGACCTACTCCGACAACCTGGAACTGCGGGACTTGAGCGTGGACAGCCTTATGGTCCGCGTGCGGTCGGGCAATATGGATGCCGTGGGGATCTCAGCGGGAAGCGCGGAACTCCGATGCGGCAGCGGCAATATCGAGCTTGACCGGATACGGACCCAGGAGGATCTGCGCGTCATCACGTCTTCCGGAAACGTACGGATGGGCGAGGTGATCGTGGGGGGTAAGGGAACCTTCGATCTTTCCTCCGGGCAATGCATCGGGAAAACCCTCTACGGGGAAGAGTTGGAGATATCGAATTCCTCCGGGGACATCGAAATCGAGGACGCGGCCGCGCGGGGAACGCTGTCGGTCATGGCATCCTCGGGGCGGATCGACTTCGGAAAGACGGAAGCGGCCCGTATCGAGATCGTCAGTAAATCGGGAAACACGCGGATCGGGGATCTCAAGGGGGAGATCGACGTGCAGTCCTCCTCTGGCAATGTGACCCTCGGCCTGCGGACGCTGACCGGGAACGTCGCGGTCACCTGCTCGAGCGGAAACATCCGTCTCACGATTCCCGCCGGAAGCCGCTACAGCGTCGACATCGAGGTAAAATCCGGAAACGTCACCCTCGACGACCAGGTCATCGGGGTCGTGGGCCAGAGCCGCGGGGAGATCCGGGGCGACGCGAACGGAGGGGGAACCCTGATCATGCTCCGCGCCTCCAGCGGCAACGTCTCGATCGTCCATTAACCCGGCGAGTATTGACGAGGCTTTCGGCAGACAGTAAGGTCAAAGAGTCCTCCCGCACGGGAAACAATCCGGATCTTGGGGGAAACGATGAAAAAGTTCGTCTCGTACCGCCTGACCTCTCTCCTGTGGATCGTAGCGCTCCTCGCCGCTGATTTCGTCAGCAAGGCCATGGCGGAGGCCTGGCTTCGGGGCCGGGGCATGGTAGAGGTTGTCGGGAGGATCTTCGTTCTCGTCTACACCGAGAATCACGGCGCATTCCTCGGCATGGGCAACGCCGTTCAGGGTTTCCCGTGGGTCCTCCTCTTCGTCATCCTCCCGCTCGGCGTCGTGATCGCGGTCATCGCGATCCTCATGAAGCGCAGGCCTTCCAACGCGCTCCTCTGGGGCTACATCCTCATCATCGCAGGGGGGATCGGGAACCTCTCCGACCGGATCTTCCGCGAAGGCATGGTGAGGGATTTCCTCAACTTCGGTATCGGCAAGCTGCGCACCGGGGTCCTCAACATCGCCGATCTTTACGTGACCATCGGGGCGGTCGTGCTCATCATCGTCACCGGTTTCTCCGGAAGCGGGAAGGACGCATCGCAGGCTCCCCCGCCCGGCGGAACGGGGAAACGGAAGAGGTGAATACGGAAAGGCGCCTCGGAAGCAGGGGACTTCCCATGCCCCCCGAGACGCTTCACGAGAGAGAAGCCTTTCTCGAGATCAACGATCTCCATGTCCAAAGAGGCGGAAAGGAGATCCTGAGAGGTCTCACTCTGCGCTGTGCGGGGGGGCGGATCGTGGCCGTCACAGGGGCCAACGGCGCGGGCAAGACCACCCTCCTCCTGGCCGTGGCGGGCGCGCTCCCCGTCGACGCGGGAACGATCAGGTATCGAGGAAGCGATGACCCGAAACGGCAAGAAGGGCGTGCCGCCGCCCGCGATCGGGTCGTCCTGATTCCCGACCACGGCGGGACTATTCCCTTGCTCACGGTTCTGGAGCAGCTCACCCTTGCGTCGATCCTGACGGGTCAGACGCGCGCGTCGGCGGCAGCCAAGGCGGAAGCCATTACGTCGTTGGTCGGACTCGAGGGCTGCGCCGACGCGAAAGCCGCGGACCTCTCCTCCGGTCAGCGAAAGCGCCTGGGAATCGGAATCGGCCTCTCGCGGAACGCAGATATCTACCTGTTCGACGAACCGGGAAACGGGCTGGACATCCAGGGGGCCGAACTCCTAACGACCCTGCTCGGCACTCTTCGCGCCCGCGGAAAGATCGTCCTCGTCGCCACGCACCCCCTCCCCCTCGTCGAGGAGATGTCCGACCTGCGGTGGACGATCCGTGAGGGTACCGCCACGGAGACAGCCGGACCGGCTCGTACAAACCAGGCTACGGAGGCGGCGTCCAAGGAAGGTTCGGAAGGAGGGGGATTCCTCCCGTGGATCCGCTGCTGACCGCCGGAGAGTACTTTCCCATCCTCCGGGAAAGGGGGAGTCATCGACTCTCCTCTGACCCCGGGCTCGGCGTTGTCTGCGGGTTTCTCACCCTGTTGTTCCTGATCCGGATGACCGTCAATCTCGCGTGGCTCGTGGTTTTCGGCAGGTCCGGGGTTCCGATGGATCTCGAGGGCATCGAATCCGTTCATCTCCTCCTCTGCTCCGCGTTTCTCGTCGCGATCGGAAGTCTCGGAGCCTTCCGGATCTCCCTGGTCGTTCCCGAGGATTCGTTTCTCTCCCTGGAGCCTCTCTACCGCCCCTTCATGGCCCGTCTGCGCTTCCATAACCTCACGAGGAGCCCGCTCTTCCCGATCGTCGTGGGATTCCTCCTCTGCTACGCTGTCGGCCTGTTCATCCTGCGGAGCGGCTCGCCCCGTTTTCCGTTCCCCCTCTTCTTCTGCGTCCTGCTCATCGCGGGAGGAAGCGCGGGGACGCTTGGGATTCTCGGCCTTCTCCGCCCCCGCGGGGAGGAACTTCGTATCCTGGAATTCCTCTTTCTCCTCGTCCTGGTCGCAGCAAATCCGGACATGGTCAACATCGGGGGAACCGTCACGCTCCTCCTCGCGGGAGCGCGGATTCCATGGGAACCAGGCAGCCCCTGGTTTCTCGGAGGGGGCGCAGCCGCGTTTCTCGCCTCGTTCTGGCTCTCCCTTCTCATCGTCGCGGGGAGAAGGGCGGCCCATGGGATCACCAAAACCGCTCGCAGGTACGGATACGGCCGGCGGCTGAACCCCAATCCTCTGCTCACATGGTACCTGCGGATCCTCCCGCCGCGGGTATGGCTTCTGACCTACCTGTTCCTCCTCCCCTTCCTGATCTCCGGCGGGATAGGCAGGGGCGGAAGGATCGGCGCGTGCGTCGCGCTCGCTCTCTTCGCCTGCGTCTCGTTCGCGGCCGCGGTCGTGCGGATGGATTGGGAGCTCATCTCCATGTGGGGAACCCCTCTCAGCGGGCGGAGACGGGTGGTTCTCCTCCTTCAGCCCATGGCGGCCCATTTTGCCATCGCCGCGCCTGCGGTCATCTGGGGAATCGTACGCGTCGCGGCCATCTGGTAGCGGCGGATCGGCCTGGCCAAAGGAGAGACGGACAACGGATATGAGCGAAAACCTGTTCACGGATATCGAAAGGCTCATCGAGGGGATGACGGACGCAGGCAACAAGGCCGCTGGCGGTGTCTGGCGGGCTCCTCTCGTCTCGGCCGTGCCCGCGGATCACCCGGACTTCGCCCTGCTTCCCCGGCTGGCTGTCCCTGACCACCTGGCGCCCTCCGACATCCTCCCGGGCGCCCGATCCGTAATCGTCTTCTTCATCCCGTATACGCAGGAACTGAGCAAAGCCAACGCGGCCGGTCGGAGCGCGTCCGCGTCCTGGGCAAGGGCGTATGTCGACACCAACGTGCTGATCGATCGGATCACCAGAGCCGTCGCCGATCTCGCCGCTGGCTGCGGGTACAAGGCGGCCGTGGCTCCCGCGACGGGGAATTTCGATCCGGGACGGCTCGTAAGCCGCTGGAGCCACCGCCATGTCGCATGGATTGCCGGCATGGGATCCTTCGGGATCAACAACATGCTGATCACCGAAAAGGGAAGCTGCGGCAGATTCGGGAGCCTCGTCACCGCCATTCCCGCGCCCGCGGGCGGGGAAGGTTTCGGCACCGGCACCCTATCAGGGAGAACCGAGCGATGCCGTTTCAAGATCGACGGCACCTGCGGAGCCTGCGTCCGCAGGTGCGTCAACGGTGCCCTTTCCCCGGATGCGTTCGACAGGCGCAGATGCTATGGGATGTGTCTGGAAAACGCGAAACGCTTCGCTGACGCGGGCACGGTGGGGGGAGGTCCGGAGATCTGCGGAAAATGTGCGGTGGGGATCCCCTGCGCCTTCATCGAATAGGAGGGTCCGCTTCCTTCGACGAGGAGAGAGCCTTCCGGATGGTTTCCGTCAGCCTGTACGTTCCCACCGGTTTCGTGAGGATATCGCCGATCCCCGCGTCGAAAGCGGTCTCGCCCATCTCCCTGTTCAGATACCCCGAGGAGAGGATCATCGGGATGTCAGCCCTGATCCTCCTGATCTCGCGCGCCAGATCGATGCCGGTCATGCGGGGCATGGAGTAATCGGTTATCACGAGGTCGTACGCCCCGGGAGTATTCCGGAACTGCCGGAGAGCGGCTCCGGCCTGGGTGAAACCATCGACCGTATAGCCGATATTGGTGAGGATCATTGTGAGGGAGTTGACGATCGCCTCCTCGTCATCCACCAGGAGTATCCTCTCCGTTCCTCCCTGTATCATCGAGTCTGCCTGACCCGCTTCCACCCGCAGTTCCTCCACCGCGGGGATCATGACGTGGAAGGAGGTCCCCCTCCCGACCTCGCTGTAAACGGTCACGCACCCGCCCAGTTTCTTGACGATCCCGTGCACCACCGAGAGGCCGAGACCCGTCCCCTCTCCGTGAGGCTTGGTCGTGAAGAAGGGTTCGAAGATACGGTCCATGATCTCGGACGGAATGCCGCATCCGGAGTCGGACACCTCGAGCTTGACATGCCTGCCCGGCTTCAGATCCGGGTGAAGCCGGGCGAATTCCTCGTCGGCGTCCAGATCCTCGAGGCGGATGGAGAGGGTTCCCGGTCTGGAATGCATGGACTGTATCGCGTTGTTGCACAGATTCAGGATCATTTGGTGCAGCAGCGTGGGATCGGCCATGACAACCGCCTCGCTCCTGATCGCCGACTGGAATTCGATTTCCTTCGGCGTCGAGGCGCGAAGCAGCTTCAGCGCCTCGCTCACGATGTACTTCGGCATGATCGGCTTCAATTCCGGTTCGGACTGGCGGCTGAATGTGAGGATCCTCCCGATCAGATCCCGCGCCCTTTCCGCCGCCTTGACCACCTCGTTCAGGTACTTGACGGTTTCCGGGGGGTTTCCCTTCACCAGGAGCGACAATTCCGAATACCCGAAGATGCCGCTCAGGATGTTGTTGAAGTCATGGGCTATCCCCCCGGCCATCGTGCCGATCGCCTCCATCTTTTGCGAGCGGAGGAGCATCTCCTCGAGGCGGGTCTTCTCTTCCTGCATCCTCTTGCGTTCCGTGATATCCAGAACCGTCAGCGTGACGCCCGCGGATACATCCGCGGGGTCGAACGGGCTCAGGCAGAGGATGACATCCGCATACGTTCCGTCCTTCCTCCTGACGCGGGACTCGCTCATCCCGCGGCCTTCGCGCACCATCTGATCGTACAGGTCGACCACGATCCGGTCGTACTCCTCGTCGCTGTCGAAGAGAAAACGCGAGGTCTGACTTAGAATCTCGTCCTCCCGGTAGCCGAGGATGGAGCACAGGGATTCGTTCACCTTGACGAAGAGTCTGTTGACCAGAAGGCCGATGCCGATCGGCGTGGCGTTGAACAGGCTCCTTAGGATGGCCTCGCTCCTTCGGAGCTCCTCCTCCGCCTTCTTGAGTTCCGTGATATCGCTGAAAACCCCCTCGATGCCGAGAACCTTTCCGTTCCTGTCCCGGTAGAACTGGCTGTTGCTCGCGATGATCACAGGCTCGCCCGTGTCACCTCGTTTCAGGGTCAGCTCGTAGCGGCTTACCTTCCCCAGCCGGTTGAGGTCGGCGATGAATCTCTCCCGATCCTCGGGCCTGAAGTAGAGGTCATGCGCGACGTCAAGCCCGATCATCGCCTCCGGGGAGGGATGGCCGAGGATACGCGCCGCCGAAGAGGTCACGAAGACCAGCTTGCCGTTGTTGTCCGACCTGAACACCGCGTCCTGCATGTTGTCCACGAGGGTGCGGTACTGCTCCTCGCTTTCCTTGAGCGCGAGTTCCGCGCGTTTAAGATCCGTGACATCGAGCACGGTCGCGATCGTGCCGGCATCCCGGTCCTCACGGCTGATCCGGGCAAGGTGTATCAGGGCGTTCACTTCGGAACCGTCCCTCCTCCGCAGCCGGATCTCCCTCATGGCCATCCCGTTGCGTTCCATGACCCCGTAGAGGGCGGTTATCTCGTCGTATTCCCCTTCGCTGAAATACAGGGACCGCGCGGTACGGCCAAGCAGCTCCTCTTCGGGATAGCCGACCATCCGGCAGAACGCCTTGTTGATCTTGATGAACAATCGGTTCTTCATCAGGCAGATTCCCGCCGCGCTCGTGTCGAAGATCCGTTCCAGGAGCGACGCGTTGTTCCTCGCCTCTTCCTCGGCGTGTTTCCGCACGGTGATGTCCCTGAAATCCCAGACACGCCCGAACTGAGTCCCGCCCACCATGATCGGCGCGGTGTATCTCTCATACACCCTGCCGTCCGCGAGAAGGATCTCCTCGTAGCTCGACTCCCGTCCGTCGTAGAGTTCCCTCGATCTCCTGACGAATCCCTCGGGGTCGACGACCATGTCCTTCACGTACTCGATCATGCGCAGGTCGTCCCCCGTTTCGAGGATCTCGCTCGGGATATTCCACATCTCGGCGAAGCGCCGGTTGAAGTGGCTCACCCTTCCGTCCGCTCCCACAAGAAGAATGCCGTCGGCTGTGGTATCGAGGGTGATCCGCAGGAGCTGCTCGCTCCGCTCCAGCTGCAGCTCCGCGTTCTTCCTGCTCGTGATGTCCGTGATGAACCCGAGGGAACCGTATTCAAGGACATTGGAAACCGCGGCGTGGATCCAGAACTCGCTGCCGTCTCTGCGCCTCGCCTTTGTTTCAACCTCGTTTATCACGAGGGGATTCGCCTTGGTGGCTATCGAAACCTCGCTGATCGTCGCATGCTCCGGCAGGGGAATGAACTCGTAGACCGATCTGCCCAGGATCTCCGCGGGATCCTCGTATCCGAACATCTTCAGGAACCGCGGGTTGACGAAGGACATCACCTTGGATTTGGAGATCCCGATGGCGATGGCCGCCTTATCGATAAAGGTAGCGAGGCGTTCCTCGCTCGCGCGCAGGGCGGAGACAGCCTCTTCCCGCTGGTCTTCTGCCTGTTTCCGTTCCGTGACATCGCGCAGGGTCGCCAGAAGGTGGGGTCTGCCGTCGATTTCCATCGGCGCCCCCGATATGTCCGCCCAGAGGATCGTTCCTCCCTTCGTGAGCATCGGGACATCCCGGGCGAGCTCGATGGCGCCGGCGGCAAGATCCTCGAACAGCCGTTCCACCTCAGGGAAATCGCTCTTTCGATGGAGGTCCGGGATCCGTTTTTCCATCATCTCCGTGCTGGAATAGCCCAGCATCCGGCACATGGCCGCGTTGCACAAACTGAATCGCCTGGTCCCGATATCGACGGCGCAGACGCCGTCTCTAATGTGTTCGAGGATATACGCGTAGTCGATCCGCTGCCGCGCCACTTTCCGCTCCTCCGCGCCGCCATTTCAGCTTCCGCCCAGACTGATATGAATTATAGGACGCGGGGAGCGCGATGTAAACGAAACCGGACTCAGGCGCTTTTGGCTTTCACGACGACCGCGCTGAACGGGCATTCGCCCGCGCAGATGCCGCAGCCGGTGCAGTCCGCGGGTCGGACGAGTTCGGGGTATTGCTTGTTCAGGCTGTCGATCCCCCCCCGTGCCAGTTCCAGGCAGCCGAAGGGGCAGGCGGTCACGCAGATCCCGCAGGCCATGCAGGTACGGTAGGAGAAAACCGGTTTTTCTTTTTCAGCCATGTGCGTACTCCAGTCCAAGGGTCGTTCCCAACCCCAGCTTGTCGAAGGTCTCGCGCGTTGGAATCCCGGTAGCAGGATCCCAACCCCAGCCCTGGCGGTACAGGGAGATCATCTCGTCGAGCCGGAGGGAGAGCCCCTTGTTCCTGCCCGCTTTCAGGGGGGGATGGCCTGCGGCGCGACCGTGCATCCGGAAGCTGTTCGTGTCCACCCCATGCTTGACGTTGAACATCTGCCTGAGGGTCTGGATCCGCTTGCCCGTCTCCATGTATTCGTCGGGGGTCCTGTTCCATCCGGTGGCGCGGTTGAGATAGTCGAATATCCTCAGGTGCGGCGCCCCGGTGAGCATTCCGTAATAGCAGCCGCCCGTGCCGTCGATGAGCATCTTGAAACAGGTCATGGCCACGTTCTTGCGCGCCTCCGCCTCCGAAGGCACGTAGTCGTCGGAACGCAGGTGCTTGCGAAGCCGCGGGGCCCACGAGACGTAGCGCCACAGGAAAGATGTGGAATAGTACATGCCGCCGCTGGTCGTGTGGCGTCCCGGCGTGGGATCTGCGCTGTAGGTGACGCCGAGGACAGGGTCGATCTTCGGATCGTGCATGGGAAGCTCCTGGCCTCCCGCGTGGACCGCGTACTTTTCCGAGCCCTTTCCGATCCGCTCCGCCGCCTTCTTGACCCCGTCCACCAGGATTTCGCCGATCCCATCACGGGCGATGATCTTCTCCACCAGGGCGACTATTGACTTGCCGTCTCCCCAGGCGAGCCGGAGGCCCCCGGTGTCGGCCTCGGTGAGGATCCCGTTCTCGAAGCATTCGATCGCGAAGGCCACGACCCCGCCGACCGAGATGGTATCGAGGCCGGCCCGGTTCAGGAGTTCGTTGACGTAGAGGATCGATTCGAGATCCCTGTTCATGAGGAGCCCGCCGAAGACCATGACCGTCTCGTATTCCGGTTTATGGGTTCGAGAGAAACGTCCATCGGCGATGTCGGAGATGTCGCAGTGGCTTCCGCAGCCGATGACGCAGGAATAGCAGTGGTACTTGCCCGTCTCCCGTTTCCGGAGGCGGTCAGGGTCGATGTGTCGGTAGTAGGACCTGTTGTATTCCAGGTTCGTCCCCGCCCAGTTCTTGAAGGGGGCGTCGCCGATGGGGATGGAGAGGGTGTTGTTCATGGAACTGCCGAAACGCTTGAGGAGCATGACGGTCATCATTCCGTCCAGCGGGGCCTGGTACTTGGAGCCCATCAGGACCTTGCCCATGAGGGGGAGCATGCTTCCACGCAGGATGGGCGGCGCGGTCATAAGCCGCACCTTGCGGCCGTATTCCCTGCTCAGTTCCTTGATCCCCTCCTTGTCCGCCGCCTTGATGACCTTGGTCCCGGCTAGAACGAGGGCTTTCACCCGCTTTGAACCCATGACCGCGCCGACGCCGGAGCGCGCCGCGTAGCGTCCCAGATCGTTGGATATCCCGGAGATGAGCGAGAGCTTCTCGCCGGCCGGGCCGATGACCGCAACGGCAGGCTTCTTCTTTTTCCTGGTATCCCGGATCAACGCCTTCTCGGCCTCGATGGCGTCCATGCCCCAGTAGGGAGAGGCGTCCCGTATCTCCGGCCCCTTGTTGTCTATATAGACGTAGACAGGTGTGGGGCTGATGCCCCGCAGGAAGATCGCGTCGTAGCCGCACTGTTTAATCGCCGGAGAGAGATCACCGCCGCAATTGGAGTCTCCCCACCCACCGGTGAGCGGCGACTTGCAGACGGCCATCCAGCGGCCGGTCATCACCGATCCCGTTCCCGTAAGAAGGCCTGATATGAACCCGAGGATGTTCTCTGGGCCCAGCGGATCCGCACTGGCCGGGATGTTCTTGTAGAGATAGTAGGCTCCAAGTCCCACTCCGGAGAGGAGGTTTTCGTAGACCGTATCGTCGATAGACTGCGATTCCCATGCGCCCGTCGACAAATCTATCGACAGGACCTTTCCCATGTAGCCTTTCATCTCCCTTCCTTTCATCCGATCCCAGCGTGGCCGCTCTATACGCCTCTCACGACGGGATCGGGTGCGTGATATAGTAAATCTGCTTCCTGATCTGCTCTTTCGTCAAGGGTGGAATTTCGCAGGGGACGAAGTCCATCCCCTTCTCCTCGTCGGACAATGCCCGTCCTTCGAATATCCTGTCCTCCACGCAGAGATCTACGTCCATGGGGTTTCCCGCCCTGGCGAGCCTGATCCGAGCCAGCATGGTGCCGACGAGCGAGGCGAGATACGACGGCTTCGTGAAGATGACCTTTAGAAAGGGATTCGTCTGCCCTACGGCCTTGCCGATGGCCCCGTTGAGCTTGGAGACATGCGCGGTGCACCCCTCCACGTAGAAATCGGTATGCCCCTTCATCCATGAATTGCAGCTTCCGGAAGCAACAACCTTGCCGGGCAGCTTCATGATATCCTCGCGACTGTACGCTTTGCAGTCCTTATCGAAGTAGTAGAACTTTCCGTCCAACTCCGCACCGCCGCCGAGGAGGACCGTGATATCGTAGAGCTTCGGATCGTAATTCTTCATGTAGCGGAAGCTCTCGAAGCTCATGATGATGGTCGGCAGGCATCCGCCCGGGCAGGCCTGTTCCATGGCCTTGACCGTCTCGAGAGTCACTTCCTCCAGGGAGGATATCCGCGGAGCGCCGTTCTTCGAGGATCCCACCAGGAAACGGACGTTCGGGAAGTGCTTTGGGATGTTCCCGGAGAGGAGGCTCGTGTCGGCCGGTTTCCAGGGGATGGGAGCCGGCTCCCCGATCACCTCCACGTCGGGATCCCCGAATCCGAGTTTGTCAGCTTCGATCATGAGCCTGATTTTCGCGGGATCGTGGCTCATGATGCGGGTAGCCACCCGGTCCGGCTCCACGCTGTGCGTGCCGCTGATGATGAGGCGGGCGTCGACGGGGTCAACCGGCGCGGGGACGTCACCCTCCGCGCCCACGATCCCGTCGATTATGGTGAGATCGGGCCTGAAAAGGTACAGGAGATCCACGAGCTTCTTGTCTATGTTGTAGTTGTGGTTCCGGTAGCGCATGTGCGTGGAGAGGCACCCCATGGCGTTCTTGAAGCCCAGCGTCACCCCCGTATAGAGGTTGGTCTTCATCTTGGGAAGCGATATGTAGAAGGCCTCCCCCCTGACAACCTCGCTGAAGGTCCTGGGGATGTAGACCTCGCGCATCACCTGCGCCTTCGGAAGGAGGTAGCGGTCCACAGGCAGTTCCTCCACGGCCTCGAACCTGATCCCATGGTGCTTCACGATCCTGTCCGTTCCCGTGATCTTCGCCATGAGCCTCGTGACCGGACCGCCGGAGCCTTCGATGATCGTGATGGCGTCCGTGTAGCGTTTCACGAAGGAAACAACCGCGTCTATCACCCGCGGATCCGTGGATTGCGGATAGTCATCGTCCCTGAAGCCGGCCTTGTGGTAAACCCCCACGAAGTTCGGCTTGATCAGGACCTTCCGCCCCTTCATCCGCGCGGAGAAACCGCTTCTGGCGTCCAGATCCTCCAGGTTCCGGAAGACCGTTTCCCTGACCGCCTTGATGTCCTCCCGCTCAAAGTACTCCGGTGTCCCGTAGTTCCGGGGCAGGGCTACGTAGTCCCGCCGCAGGTCGATCTCCGGAGCCCGTGTCACCACAACATAATTCCTACTCATTCTCCACCTCGCTCTCCACCGCCTCTTGGAACACGCTCTCTTTCGACTATAGGAGGCTTTTATCCCTTCTGTCAAGTTTTTTCGAGCGCGCTCTATTTTACATCAGGCAAGGCATCCGCCCTCAATTTATTTTTTTCGAGTATGCTCGCTTTTTTCAGCCGTAGCCTTGGATTCCCGGCCGCGTTCTGGTATATTCGGCTCATGGGCATGCCCAAAACCCCGAAAGGTCGGATGACCAAGCAGAAGATCCTCGACTCGTCGATAGCCCTCATCAACAAGAGAGGCTTCGACAATCTGACCTTGAACGACCTCTGCGAAGCGTCCGGTGTAGCCATCGGAACCTTCTACCACTACTTCCACTCCACACAGGAGATCCTTTTCGAGGTAGTGGCAAGGGAGGGAGAGGAGATCCTGGACTACTACAGGGGACTTCGGGATCGTTCCCCATTGCGGCGCCTGCGCAAGATCATCCGCTTCCAGCTGGACTACTTCGAGAAGAAGGGGAAGGAGGTGGTCGGTCACATCTACCGGATGGAGATCGCCAATAGGCAAGGAAGCGCGAGGCTCATCGGCATCCTGCCGACCATGGCTATCGTGCATGAGACGATAGATGCGGCCAAAGAAGCGGGCGAGCTGCGCGGTGATCTCGACCCCGGACGGACCGCGATGCTCCTCATGTCCCTCATCTTCGGCTATTCCTTCGCCTGGCTCGCGGACGGGGAGACGCGGACCCTGCGCGAGATCGCCCACGACCACCTGATGGCGGAACTGGATCGGATGCGGGCCGAAACCAGCCGGGCTCGGTGATAGCGGGCGGCGCTTTGTCATGTGGAAGCAGATGTTACCGGGCGCAGATCTGATCGCGCCCCCGTTCTTTAGCCGTATAGAGCCGCTTGTCCGCGATCTCTATCAGGAGATCGGGGGTGAGGGAGCCCGAGACCTCTTCGCTGTGAGCAATACCCGCACTGAAGGTCATCTTCATGGTTTCGCCTTGATACACGAAGGAATGCCTCCTCACCGTATCCCGTATCCTGGCGATGATCGTTTCCGTCTGCGCGATATCGGTATGCTCGCTAATGATGATGTATTCTTCTCCTCCGTACCGCCCCACCAGGTCATAGGGCCTGACACCCGCCTTTAGGAGTCCGGCGAATTCCTTCAGGACGAAATCCCCCGCCTGATGGCCCCGGCTGTCGTTTATCCTTTTGAAAAAATCGAGGTCGATGAGCGCCACTGAAAAATCGCTCCTCACCCGCTGATACTCCGTGATGACGATTTCCAGACGTTCGAATATGAATCTGCGGTTGTACAATCCGGTGAGCGGATCCAGGATGGAGACTCGATACAGCTCTTCCCTGACCTTCTTGCGCTCGGTGATGTCGATCGCCGTCGACAGGATCCGCCGGACGCCGTCGATGACCAGGGACGTCAGCGTGACCTCCTCCCAGAAGATCTCCCCGTTCTTCCTGCGGCTCTTCCATTCCACGCGCTGATTCCCCTCCGAGAGCGTTTTACGAATCCACTCACGCGCGTCCTCGGCGGAAAACGGCGGTTCGAGCCAGATCTTATACGCTTTCAATTCCTCGAGCGAGCCAAGCCCGTACGCTTCCCACGCCTTCGGGTTCGCGTCCACGACATCGCCGGTCACCGAATCGTGGATCAGGATGCTCACGGGGGAACTTAGGAAGAACTTCCTGAACCGATCCTCGCTTTCGGCCAGCGCTTCCATGGCTCGTTTCCTGATGGTGATATCCCGGGCGACCGCGTAAATCGTGGAGCCGCGAGGTTTCGAACGCCACTCGATCCATCTGTACGTGCCGTCATGGGAGAGATACCTGTTCTCGAAATTGAGCACCTCTTCCTGGTCCCGAAGTTTCGATAGGGCGGCGAGCGTGGCGTCAATGTCATCGGGATGCACGAAATCCAGGAACCGCCGCCCCTCGAGTTCCGAAACAGGATAGCCGAGGATCTCTTCCCACTGGGAGTTTACGCGGAGAAAGTGTCCATCGGTATCCGCGATACAGAGGAGATCGAGACTGGAGGAGAAATACCTCTCCAATTCCTCTGTCTTTTCGCGCAGTTCCGCCTCCGTTTTTTTCAGGGGGGTGATGTCCGAAAGGAGCGCGACAACCGCCGGCGAACCCTCCCAGGGGATCGGCGCGACGGAAAGGAGCGCCCTGAGCGCCTCGCCTTTCGCGGTTGTCAGCCGGAGCTCTTGATTTTGCCCGAGTCGATCCCCGCAAAAAGGGTTTGCGTATGCCTCCCTGACACGATCCCTGTCTTCCGGCCAGATGAAATCGAGGAACGGTTTTCCGATGAAGAGATCCTCAGGAAAGCCCGTCATCTCGGCCAGGGCCCGGTTGATAAAGGAGATCCGGTTGTCCTGTATGATCGCGATACCATCGTGCGACCTCTGGACGATGAGCCGGTACTTCTCCTCGCTCTCCCGCAGCATTCTCCTCCACCTCAATGCGATGAACAACAGAACCACGAGCGCGAGAGACGCCAGTAATAGAGGGAATGTGAGCGATCTGTTTCGCGCAACCGTGACGCAGCAAAATGCCCATACGCCTGAAAGAGCGCAGATGAGGATTGCAACCGCCGGCTTTTCACGTATCATACGCATACAGTATAGTACAATTTCCCCGCGGAATGGGTGCTCTGCACGGTGAACAGATCGACCGGTGAGCCGGGGTCCGATTCTGTGATATGCTGATCGGGATCTGGAGTGGAGAGGGGGAGGGTGGTCGATGGCTGGACTGGTCGTGCGCACGGGAAGCGGATTGGTGGAAGGCTTTGGAAAGGGCGGGATCTTCCGCTGGCTCGGAATCCCCTATGCCGAACCGCCGATAGGCCAAAGACGGTTCAAGCGGACCGCGCCCGTACAACCGTGGGAGGGGATCCGAAGAGCCGCGGCGTTCGGGCCCAAGCCGGTCCAGGCGGTAGCAGGCCGCGGACTCCTCTCTCGCGCGTCCGCCGTACCGGAAAGCGAGGACTGCCTCTTCCTCAATATCTGGTCGCCGGGAGCGGACGACGCAAAACGGCCCGTCATCGTGTGGATCTACGGCGGCGCCTTCAGCATGGGAGAGAGCTCCGCACCTATGTACGACGGTGAGAACCTTTCCCGGAATGGCGATGTGGTTTTCGTCTCATTCAACTACCGTGTCGGAATCCTGGGTTTCTACGATTTCACCTGCTTCCCCATCGCCCGCTCAGGCGGGCTGGACTACGCCCGCTTTCACACCAACGCCGGACTCCACGACCAGATCCTCGCCTTGACATGGATCAGGGAAAACATCGCGGCCTTCGGCGGCGACCCGGCAAATGTCACGATCATGGGAGAATCGGCGGGGGCGAGCTCCGTCCTCAGCCTGATGGCGTGCCCGGCGGCCAAGGGGCTGTTCCAAAAGGCGATCTGCCAGAGTCCCGCCGCGGACGGGATGTACGGGCGTGCCCACGCGCGGGAATCCGCGGCAATGGCGCTCCGCGTTCTCGGGATCGACGAGGATGATCTCGATCCCCTATTCACCCTGCCTTCCGAGGCTTTCGGCACGGCTTCGGGCCGGATGCTCACGGAATTCGTTTCTTTCAGGCCCGGATCCTTCCCCGCCGGCCCCGTGGTCGGCGACGATCTCCTTCCCGAAGTCCCCATGGAGGCGATACGGAGGGGAGCTGCCGCTGACATCCCCCTCGTCATCGGGTCGAACAGGGACGAGGGAAGCATGTTTATCATACCGGGCAATGAATGGGTTCCCAACACGGAGTCGCTTATTCACCGGATGTTCCAGCTGAACGACCCGGAAGCCGAGGGAAAGGTATTGTCCGCGTACGCCGGACTGAGGGGCAGGAAACGCGCCCTCGCCTTGGCGAGGGACATCAATTTCCATATCCAGACGATCTTCACGGCCGATTTCCAGAGCGTGCACGCGCCCGTATGGATGTACCGCTTCGACTACGCACCGCTCCTCTCGAGGATCGCGGGACTCGGCGCCGCGCACGGACTCGAAATCGGTTTCGTGTTTGGAAACCTGCATGCGTTCCCCTTCTCGCTAGCCCTTGCCCTCACCCCGAAAGGAGAATCCCTCGAACTGTCCCGCAGGATGCAGCTGCTATGGCTCTCCTTCGCAAGGACGGGAAACCTTGACTCCCTCGGGCTTCCGCGGTGGCCCCGGTATGACACGGATACCAGGTCGACGTTCATCTTCGACGCAATGGATCATGTGGAAAACGACCCCAGCCGGCCCTTCCGCGAGGCGTGGAACGGCGTCTCGCTGTACCGGCGGAAACCCTGAATCGCGGGGCTTCGTCCCTTTTCGTCGATCGCCCCGATGTGATAGTATGATTCGCGCGGGCGCTTCGCGTACCGCGTCCGGAACTGCATACTGTACAAGACAACGGCATCCCGCCGTTGACGCGGACGGAGGCGAGCTGAATGAAACCAATCGGGCTGATCGGCGGCACGAGCTGGGAGTCTACCCTCGAGTACTACCGCCTCCTCAACCTCATAACCGCGCAAAAACTAGGTCAACCGCACTCGGCGGAAATCGTGATGTGCTCCATGGACTTCGCCAAGGTAGAGGCGCTCATGAGACTCTCCAGATGGGACATGATCGCGGCCATCGTCATCGGCTACGCCGAGCAGCTCGAGGCCGCGGGAGCCGGGATCATCCTCATCTGCAGCAACACGATCCACCGAATAGCCGAGGAAGTCGAAAGGGAATGCGGGCTCCCCCTCCTCCACATCGCCGATGTGACCGCAAAAGCGGTTACCGGCGGAAAAGCCGATGTCGTCGGACTCCTGGGAACCAAGGTGACGATGGAGGGTGCTTTCTACTCCGGAAGGTTCCGCGAACGTCACGGGATCGATACGATCATCCCCGGCGAGGCGGAGCGAGCGGAGATAGACCGGATCATCTTCGGCGAGCTGATACGAGGGGAACTGCGGGATTCCTCACGTGACTTCTTCCGCGGCGTGATCGGATCGCTCGCGGAGCGGGGGGCGGCAGGGATCGTGCTTGGTTGTACGGAGATCCCCCTTCTCGTCGGCCAGGACGACTCCCCCGTTCCGATATACGACACGATGAGACTCCACGCCGCCGCGGCCGTGGAGTGGTCGCTCGCCTGACTTGCCTTTCACGGGAGGAACTATGGAACGATGCCCCTGGCCGATGGACGATCTCTACCGAAACTACCACGACCTCGAATGGGGAACCCCGGTCACCGACGACCGGAAACAGTTCGAGTTCCTCGTGCTCGAATCCGCCCAGGCGGGACTCAGCTGGACCACGATTCTGAAGAAACGGGAAAACTACCGCGCGGCGTACGACGGCTTCGATCCCGTGAAAGTCGCCGCCTACGGCCCGCGGAAGATCGAAGCTCTCATGGGCGACGCAGGAATCGTGCGGAACCGCCGGAAGATCGAGGCCTCCGTCAACAACGCCCGGCGCTTCCTCGAGGTCGCATCCGAATTCGGGAGTTTCACCCGCTACCTCTGGAGCTTCACCGATTTCGCGCCTGTCGTGAACCGGTGGAAACGGGTGCAGGAGATCCCGGCTAAGACCGAACTCTCCGACCGCGTGAGCGCCGACCTCGCGAAACGAGGCTTCAAATTCCTCGGCTCCGTCATCGTCTATTCCCACATGCAGGCGGTGGGTCTCGTAAACGATCACATCGAAACCTGCTTCCGCTACTGGGAGATCCGTGCCATGTACGAGGACCTGCGGATACCAGGAGGAAAAACGTAAGACGCGGAGGGCGCTGAAATGAGCGGAACGGATCGGGCAGGCATCCGGCCTGGCATGAAGGTACGGATCGTCTTGAAGGAGCACCAGTGGACGGGAGAGCTCACCGAGGGGATCGTGCGGGACATCCTCACAAACTCCCCCTCCCACCCGCACGGGATCAAGGTGCGGCTCACGTCAGGCCAGGTCGGACGGGTGAAGGAGATCCTCGAGTAGGCCGCCCGGCGGACGATGAGCGGCTCGCGCATTCCATCGGCCATGCACTGCACCGCCTTCCGTTCACTGCCGCGGCCGAATGCGGCCTCGATATGGCGCGAGCCTACCGCAAAAGGAGCAAAAAAAACACTCCTCAGGGCCATTCCCCACCCTGTTGAAAGCGCGTACAATCCCCCTATCCCTTTTCCCGAGGAGGTTGTCATGAGCAGAGCCTGGGCGGAATTGGCCGCGGATGATCCGGCAAAGGCCGCGATCCTCCTGCGGGGGATCCCCTTCGACGGCGCCGCGAGCGCAGGCAAGGGGGCCGCGTGCGCCCCTGACCGGATCCGCCAGCTCTCCTCCGTCCTCCCCCCTGTCACGGAAGGAGGAATCGTCATGGACGGTTTCTCAATACACGACGACGGCGATTTCGAGGTCTCGCTGGATTGGGCTGACTACTTCCGGCGGATCGAGGAGGGAGCCGCGCGGATGATGGAGACCGGGCGGTTCTGCCTCTTCATCGGCGGAGACCACTCCGTCACCATCCCCCTGCACAGGGCCTTCTGCCACGTCAACAACGGTAGGAGGATCGGGACCATTCACTTCGACTCCCACAGCGACATCCTCGACAGGTACGAGGGCCATCCATGGTCCCATGCGTGCACGGAGCGCAGGTTCCTCGAGAATCCGGGCGTCGGTCCGGCCGACCTCGCCCTTGTCGGCATTCGTTCGTGGGAAGCTGAGGAGGTCCGGTTCCTCGGGGAGCATCCGAAGATCGCACTCTTCACCGCGGCCCGCGTCGAGGAGATCGGAATGGGGAGCGTGATCTCCTCGCTGCGGGAGCGCTTCGCCGGGTACGACGCCCTTTACCTGACCCTGGACATCGACGTTCTGGATCCCGCCTATGCGCCGGGAACCGGAACCCCGGAAGCGGGGGGACTCACGACGCGGCAGATGATGGGCGCGGTCCGGGAGCTGGTAAAGAGCCTCCCCGTGACCGCCATGGACCTGGTGGAGGTCTCCCCACCCCTCGACTCGTCGGATATCACCTCCTGGGCCGCGCTCAAGATCCTGTACGAGGTTTTCGGGCAGGTGTTTCTAAAAAACCGAAAGCCATAGGGGATCCCTCCGATACCGACCGCAGGCCGAGGTGCGCGCAGCGCTCCGGCAAAAATCCCCTTTCCCTGTTTCCGTCCCTATTCCCAGGTATAGGCATTGACCGGAGTTTCGGGACTCGACATCCACTCTTGGGCCGATCCGTCGTAGAGCTTGACGTCCTCGTACCCCAGAAGCTCGTGCAGAACGAACCACGCCACTGATCCGTATCCTCCGACGCCGCAGTAGGTGATGATCTCCGCAGATCTGTCCGCGCCCAGGTTCTTTTCAGCCATTTCCCTCAGTATCGCGGTTTCCTTGTAACGGCCCTCCGGGGTCCACAGCCAGGGGGAGGGCATGCTCACCGCCGTGGGGATATGCCCGGGCCGAGGCGCGAGGGCGTCCACGGACTCTCCGAAGTAGTAGGAGGCGTCACGGGCGTCGACGATCCGCGCCGCGCCGATCCTGCCCAGCACATAGTCCTTTGTCACGACCATGTCCCGATGGGGATCGAATTCGTACAGCGCGGGGATCGGAGCCGCACCTTCCGCTGAGAGCTCAAGGCCGGCTTCCATCCACCCCTGGATCCCGCCGTCAAGGATGGAAGCGTTGCGCACCCCCCCGTAAATGAGGGTGAATGCGGCGCGGGCCGTATCAGCGATCCTGAAAGGATCGTCCGTGGCATGGTACAGGACCACACGGGAACCGCGGCCGATCCCCGCCACGCCGATGATCCCGCACAGGGCGTCCCTGTCCGGAACCTCCATGATGAGCGCGCCTCGATTGACGAAAAACGACGGAAACGGGATATTCACCGCTCCGGGGATATGACCTGCATCATACGTCTCCGCGTCCCGCAGATCCACGATCGCCATGGAGGCATCCCACCTCCTCTCTTGGACCCACGCGGGTGAAACCAGAGCCGGAGTGTCGCGCCGGGGCAAATGGAGAGAAGAGGGTGTCATATTCTTCGAATAGGTACGTGTCTTCATCCAATCCTCCGTGGTTACGGTTTACACGTCGTCCGCCTACCATGGGCCGCGCGGAGTGCTCACGAGGAATCCCACGCGTGCCTCTCAGCCAGTCTTCCGGTTTCTAGATCCGCAGCCGGTGCATCCTCTTGTCGTACAGGACCTCTTCGGTCTCGAAATCGAGAACGATCTTCCACTTCTGCATGGTAGCGGCCCCGATGATGAGTTCCTCCGACAGCTCTTCGATCACCACGAGTTCGTCGGTGAAGCGCCGCGGGGTGTCGGTGAAGAAGAAGTCAGCGCGTACGGCGTATTCCGCCGTGACCACGCTTCCCCTTTCCGCGGTCTCGAACTCCATCGGCTCGGCCAGGGGCTCCAGGTGGGCGATCTCCTCTGCCAGGCGCCGGTTGACGCAGGAGTAGCTTGCCCCGCTGTCGAAGAGCGCGGTCACCTCCCGGCGCCCCAGGCTTCCGGCGAGGATGATCGGTTTGCTGATGAGTGCCATCACGATCCCTCCCCGCCCATCCATACAGGGAATGCGGTAGCGCTGCTTCATGATTCCATGATAAATCCGGGAAAAATCGGGGTCAAGCGAGGAGTCGCCGCCCATAGTCCGCGCGTGTACTCCAATTTGAGTGTCACGAAGCTTATGGGTAATTGATAGAATACCCCAGATGTCGTGTGAGGGAGCCGCAAAGCACACCGCGGATGGGTATCCCCATAATCTTCCGTACACGAAGAAAAGAATGGCAACCATGTAGTATTTGGAATAATAATCCAAATATGCATGGTTATATCTTCAGACATATGCTATCACAAGTAAAAAGAAAAATCGCCTCGATTCCCGTTACAGCCATCGTGGGTCCCCGGCAGTGTGGAAAAACTACCCTAGCCTCGATGTACACAAAGGATAGGAAGGATGTCGTCTGGCTCGATCTGGAACGGCCCGCCGACCTGCGGAAGCTGGATGACCCCGAAAGATTCTTCACGGCGAACGGGAATTCCCTCATCTGCATCGATGAGATCCAGAGAAAGCCGGAACTCTTTCCCGTTATCAGGTATGTCTGCGATAGAAACGATACCCCAGGGAGGTTCCTGATCCTTGGCTCCGCTTCCCGTGACTTGATCAGGCAGAGTTCGGAATCCCTTGCCGGACGAGTTAGCTGCATGGAAATCACCCCCTTTCTCTTATCCGAGAGCTCGGGCAAGAGTACTA
>CAZPZF010000012.1:0-813 GCA_964590705.1 uncultured Spirochaetales bacterium
TGGCTCCCCGTTTGGTGAGCTGGGCGCGCGGGGTCATCGGGCGGGCTCGATAACCGTTGTGCCCTTTCGGGCTCCGAGGGTTCGAATCCCTCTCTCTCCGGTTTAAAAAGAACAAGGTCTTTCTCATGGAGAGATGTCCGAGAGGCCTAAGGAGCACGCTTGGAAGGCGTGTGTACTGGTAACGGTACCGAGGGTTCGAATCCCTCTCTCTCCGTTTCCCCTTTAGTGTCGATGGTCAGGTACTGTGCTATGCGACTTCGCCTAACCCCGCCAGGATCGGAAGATAGCAACGGTAAGCGCAAGCTCCATGTGCCACAGAGTTCGTGACCGGAGCTAAAGGGGATTTTTTTATCGAGGACAAAACCGGACGGTTCGAATGGCGTATGAAGTAACGGCGACGCGGAAGAGACCCAAACTATTCGACGAGCTGGCGGGACAGGAGTTCGTGGTTTCTACCCTGAAGAACGCGATCGCCTCCGGGCGGATCGCCCACGCGTACCTGTTCTCCGGCCCTAGAGGTGTCGGAAAAACCTCCGCCGCCCGGATCCTGGCCCGGGCTCTCAACTGTGAAAAAGGACCCACGGAAACCCCGTGCGGGATCTGCCCCTGCTGTGAGGAGATCCTTAAGGGATCTGCCCTTGACGTTATAGAAATCGACGGTGCCTCGAACACTTCCGTGAACGATGTCAGACAGATCAAGGACGAGGTCCTCTTTGCCCCCAATACCTGCAGATACAAGGTGTACATCATCGACGAAGTGCACATGCTCTCCAACAGCGCCTTCAATGCGCTTCTGAAGACCATCGAGGAACC
>CAZPZF010000012.1:823-2098 GCA_964590705.1 uncultured Spirochaetales bacterium
CGAGTTCATCTTTGCCACAACCGAGATGCATAAGGGCCCAGCCACCATCCGGTCCCGTTGCCAGCAGGTCAATTTCCGGCTCATCCCGCTCGAAGAGATGGTTCGCTTACTTGAGGAAACGGCCGGAGAAGTCGGTGTTTCAGCTTCGCGGGAAGCCTTGTTCTGGATAGCCAAGGAAGCGACCGGCTCGCTTCGAGACGCGTACACCATTTTTGACCAAGTTGTTTCCTTTTCGGACGGAGCGATCACCCTCGAGAAGATCCAGGAGAAGCTCGGCGTCGTGGGACTAGACGACATGAACTCCCTCTTGGAAGCCTGCGCGGCCGGCGACAGGAAGACGGCGTTCGAGCGGCTGGACGGGATTCTCTCGAAGGGGGTGGCGGTGGAACAATTCGTCTTCGACTGCGCCGCGTACTTCCGCAGCCTCCTTTTTCTCTCGTCCGGGATCACCAAAGAGGGGTTGCTTGGCTTCAAACCGGAGGCTTTCTCCGCGGCCGTGGTGAGGGAATTTCCTCCCAAGAAGAGCCAGAAGGCGATCGAGCTTCTCTTTCAGCTCTATCGGAATATCCGGTATTCCGCGAACCAACGCTTCGAGCTTGAATTGGTCATCTCGCGCCTCTCTGAACTGAAAACCTTTATCGACCCGGCCGAGCTCGTCTATCGTCTTGAAAAGGTCCGCGCGAGCTTGTTCGATCGGTCGTCTGAAAAATCCGGAACCGCTTCGGACCATCTTCCCGGGGCGGAACGAAAGACGCTGGAATCCGGCGTTTTCTCTGAAACCGCCGACGCATATACGAAAGATGTGTCGGCTGCGGCTTCCGGAGGAAACGGCGCGGCGAGTTCTTTTCCCGATGGATCGCTCCCGGACGTGGCGAGGACGCAGACGATTCAGCTCATCCGGAAGAAGAAGCTTTCCCTTGCTTCGTCGCTGGAAAAGGGAACGGCGTGGACCGTGTCAGGTCCTGACCTGACGATCATTTTTTCCGCCAGCTTCCCCGCGCAGGTCGTAAACAGGGAGCTTCCCGAAATCGCCAAAGCCGTCGAAGCCGTGACCGGCCGGCGTTTTCGGGTTTCCGTACGCGTAGAGGAAGAGGTTCGGGAAGCCGGATGCGCGGAGGGAGTCGACCAGAAGGTGGAGATGGTGAGAAAGATCTTCCGTGGCGAGATTCTTTCAGGAGATAGATGAATGAATCCGATCGATCTGATCAAGAACCTTCAAGGTATCCAGGCGCGAGCGCGTGAGATCCAGGCGAAGATGGCCCAGGTTTCCGTAAA
>CAZPZF010000012.1:2108-18206 GCA_964590705.1 uncultured Spirochaetales bacterium
TGCGGGAGCGGACATGGTGCGGGTCGAGATGAATGGTGCCATGGAGATCAGGAACGTCCACATCTCTCCGGAAGCGGTCGCTTCCGGGGACACCGCGCTCCTCGAGGATCTGGTTCAGGCTGCGTGTACTGATGCTTTCAACAAGATGAAAGAACGGATCAGGGAGGAGATGCGCGCAATGACCGGGGGGATGGATCTGCCTCCCGATCTTCTGGGTTTCTGACATGAACCCGCTTGAGCAGCTGATCCACACCCTCTCCCGGATTCCCGGAATCGGACACAAGTCCGCCGCGCGCATTGCTCATTATCTCCTCAAGACGGATCGGCGTTTCACGGATCAGCTTTCACAGCAGATCGGGGAGCTACGGGATCGGATACGGCAGTGCTCCGTCTGCGGAAACTATACGGAGACGGATCCTTGCGACCTCTGCAATGACCTTACGCGTGATCGTTCCTGCGTTTGCGTGGTTGAACAGCCGGAGGATATCGCCGTCATCGAGGGAACCCATGAATTCCATGGCCTCTTTCATGTCCTCGGCGGTGTCATCTCGCCCCTTGACGGGATAGGCCCGGACCGGCTGTTCATCGATGCCCTCGTGAAGAGGGTGGAAAAGGAAGGAATCCGGGAACTGATTCTTGCCATGAACCCCACGGTTCAGGGAGACACGACCGCCCTTTACCTTGCCAGCCTGTTCCGCGAAAGGGGTATCGTTTTGACCAGATTAGCCTCGGGCATTCCCGTTGGAGGGGATCTCGGCTACGCTGACCGCCTCACCCTGGCGCGATCCCTCAGGGGAAGGATTCCCTACTGAGAGTCATCTAATGCGGCGCACCTGGGAGCCTCAGCCGGTCCCGGACTTTTTCTCCGCGAACAGGCGCTGCATTGCCACCGGAAGCGTGTTCGCCGGAAGTTCGTACACCAGACAGAAAAGAACGACGTCTGCCGAAAAATACTGAGAGGCGATCACGAGCGTGAGTCCCACATTCATGAACAGATTTCCCAACGCGAGACAGATCCTTTTCTCCTTTTCAAGAAAGAGGAAAGGAAAGTATCCGCTGGCGATGAGGAACAGACCGAGGAGAAAAGCGAGACCGATCTCGGGGAGGGATTCCAGGAGCCTTCCCTTGATTGTGGGTGACCCCTTCGCAACAATGCCGAGGAGCAGGATTGTGATGAGAAGAACGGAGATGCCGCCGTACCGGTGTTTTGTCTCCTCGATGATCGAAGGCCCGAATTTCCGCAGCAGAAGAGAGAGAACGAAGGGGATGAAGATCAGCTTCATGAGCATGACCATCATATCCATCGTGTCGAGGGAGATAACCGCGCCGGCCACGAGTTTCAGCATGAGCGGGAAGAGGAACGGAGTGAGAAGAGATGAGATGACGAGCTGGACGAGCAGGAATGCGGTGTCGCCTCGCATGAGCCGGGAGAGCGCGGGCGTGATCGTTGCGATAGGCGTCAGAGTGAGAAGAAGAACCGGAAGCGCGATAGGGGCGTAGATACGATCGAGGGCGAAGAAGAGGCCCGCGGGTAGGATGATCTTCAGAACGACGTAGATCAGGGCGTGGACATGGATTTTCTTAACGCTCTTCACGAGGTCGGAAATGTCGATTGTCAGGAACGAAAGGGTCATGACTGCCGATAGGATGAGAAGGACATAATCCGAGAGCGGGAGAAAGAAGTCGGAAAAAACGTATCCCCCGACAATGCCGGCGGCAAGAAAGACTCCGAAGTATCGCTGTACGTAGATATGCCAGTTCATGACGCGGGCTCAGAGCTTATCTATCAGGAGCGAGCATTTCCCTGATGGAATGGGGAGGGTCTTTTTCTTGTTCTCGTTCAGGATGCTGATGGTGAAGTAGTAGAGTTTCTCCGATTCCAGTCGGATCTCCCAACCGCGGCCGCTCTTGTTGCTGAGGATCGTGATCATGTTTCTCTTGAGTGACAGATCCTCGATTCCCATGATCTCGAGGTTTGGCATGGTCCAGTCAACGGTTTTCCTGGGAAGGCTGATGTAGAGGCCGATGACGTTCTCTATCATGACGGCGATGGTTGAGAGCGCCGCGTAACTCATAAAGAGGGGTCTGGGGAAGCTCGATTTCCCAGACCATTTGGCCGGGCCTTCGTGAACGGGAGAATATGCCTCGTAGATATTGCCCTTCTCCTTGCCCTCCGGGTGAAGAGAATCGAGCATAAAATAGAGATGTCGGATGGCGCATTCCCGTGCCATTTCGTACCGACCGTACTTTTCAAGGCCCTTGATCACCATGAAGGTGAAATGAGGATACACCGAACCGCGGCAACCGCCCCCGTCAGGATCGAATTCCGGTTCCGACGCGGAGAGAGACGGGAAGGGGTTCTCCGTTCCGAAGGTCTTCGGGTTTTTCAGCTCGCGGATCAGGCTGTTCGCCTTGTCCTCGTTCGGAATCTCCGCGAGAAGGGTCCAGTAGGCCGCGATGGTTCTCTTCCGCACCTGCCTTTGTTTCTTGTCTAGATCGTAGTAGAATCCGTCCTCCTCGTTCCACATCAGGGAATTGATCCGCGTTTTCAGGGAAAAGTACTGCTTTTTATATTTAAAGCTGATCTCTTTGTCGTTCAGGATGTCTCCGATGGCTGACATATAGAGGGCATTCAATGCTTGCTGGGCATTGAAGTCCACGAGATAGCGGGCGTCCTTTCTGGGCGCGTTTTCCATACCCGTGGCGGCCACCGGAACGACGTACAGGCCGGTTTCGTCACGAAAATGATTCTCCAGCCACGAGAAGTACTTCTCCAGGTTCGGCATGATATCCTTCAGCCGCTTCTTGTTTCCGACCTTGTGATAGAGATTGAACTCCGCGTAGGCGAACAGCGGCGGATTGATCCCATCCGGATTCTCGTTGGTAAAGAGGGGCTTTCCATCGGATTCCCGGTAGTCGCTTCTAATAGCTCCGGAGGTTTCCTGTTTCCCGTAGAAAATATCGAGCTGTGAGGCTGCCGGGTACATTCGGTTGCTATAGACGAGGTAAAACGTCGATAGAATTGATTCAAACTGGTTGATCGAGGAGCTTTGGGGATAGTTGAAGAACCGCGTGCCGAATCCGTTCTTGGCCGTCCCTTTGGACCAAAAATCCTGTATCCAGGCCCAGGATCGTTCATAGATATCCACAAAGTCTTGATCATAAAAATGAACGGAGGGAAAACCCTTCTTGACCACACCAGCTCCTTGCATCTAGAACACACCATCTCTGTGTTTCGGCGCAAACCGATAATCCACGGAGAGTTTTTCCGGTTTTTCAAAAATTTCCGCGAAACATTCAGTCAATTGTGCCGTCGCGGGTCTGGTACCGCTGTTTTGACAGGCATAAAAGTATAATCCCCAAAACCCGGTATTGCAATGAAAAAAGCAACCCCGGAACGCTTTCGTTACCGGAATTCCCACAGGGGAATATGGCTTTTAACACCGCTGGTTTAACAAAACTTATTCCTGTTAAGTATAATCAAACCATGTCATCAATACAATAATTTTATGCTGTTTTGTGGTATAACGGGGGCATGACCGGTTTCCTTCCCATCAATATGGTCGAGATGGAAGCTATGGGGTGGGATTCGTGCGATTTCGTTCTCGTTTCCGGCGACGCGTACGTGGACCATCCCTCCTTCGGACACGCGATCATCGCGCGTGTGCTCGAGGCGCGAGGCTATAGGGTTGGGATCATCCCCCAGCCAGACTGGCGGTCGCCGGACGGTTTCCGGGTACTCGGGAAGCCGCGGCTTGGTTTTCTCATCACGTCCGGCAACATGGATTCGATGGTCAATCATTACACTGCTGCCAGGAAACCGAGAAGCGGTGACGCGTACTCTCCCGGGGGGGCACCGCACCGGAGACCGGACCGCGCGGTGATCGTCTACGCTGCTCGCGCGCGGGAGGCGTTCAAAGGCGTGCCCGTGGTGATCGGGGGAATCGAGGCGTCTCTCAGGAGGCTCGCGCACTACGATTACTGGAGCGAGAGCCTTCGTCGATCGGCGTTTCTTGACTCCAAAGCCGACCTCCTCGTGTACGGTATGGGTGAGCGGGCGATGGTCGAGATCGCGGCCAGGCTGTCCGCAGGAGAGAGGATCGGGGAGATGCGGGACATTCCCGGAACGGTGTTCGCATCCGATTCCCTCCCCTCGGGTGAGACGATCCTCCTTCCCTCGCACGAGACGCTAAAACGGGATCCGCGGGCCTTCGCTGAGAGTTTCCGAGCGCAGATGGAGAACAGCAACCCGCGCACAGGGAGGATCCTCGCGGAGCCGTACGGAAGCCGATACGTAATCCAGAATCCCCCTTCCGAACCGCTTGGGGGATCGGAGCTCGATTCCGTGTACGAGCTCCCGTATATGCGCGACTGGCACCCGGTCTATGGTCCCGCGGGAGGCGTTCCCGCGTTGGAGGAGGTGCGTTTCAGCCTTGCGAGTTCCCGGGGCTGCTTCGGGGGGTGCAGCTTCTGCGCCCTCGCCTTTCACCAGGGAAGGATCGTCACGGCACGGAGCGAGGAATCGCTGGTACGGGAGGCCGGCCGCCTCATTTCCGACCCCCTGTTCAAAGGGTACATCCACGATGTCGGCGGACCTACGGCAAACTTCAGGAACCCCGCCTGTGGAAAGCAGGCGCGTGACGGAGTCTGCGTGAACCGCCAGTGCCTGTTTCCTCGTCCCTGTCCACATCTGGAAGTCGATCACACGGGATACCTGTCAACGCTGAGGCGGCTTCGGGAGCTTCCCGGCGTCAGGAAGGTATTCATCCGCTCCGGTATCAGGTTTGATTACCTCCTCCTTGACAAAAAGGAGGATTTCTTCCGGGAACTCTGCGCCCACCATGTCAGCGGCCAGCTCAAAGTGGCGCCGGAGCATGTTTCTCCCCGCGTTCTGGCCGCCATGGGAAAACCGGGCGCCGAGGTGTTCCGACGGTTCGTGGAGCGTTTTTCCGAGATCAACCGAGAGCTCGGTAAGGAGCAGTACCTCGTCCCCTACTTCATCTCCGGCCACCCCGGGTCAGGGCTTGAGGACGCCGTGGAATTGGCGGAGTTCATGCGTGACTACCGGATCCGGCCGGAGCAGGTACAGGATTTTTATCCGACGCCGGGAACGGTTTCCTCCTGCATGTATTATACGGGGATCGATCCGAGGAACATGCGGGAGATCTTCGTTCCCAGGGGAGAGGGAGAGAAGAGGATGCAGCGGGCGCTCCTGCAGTATCGCAAGCCAGAGAACCGGGATCTCGTCCGCCGCGCGCTCCGCGCCGCAGGAAGGCCGGATCTGATCGGAAACGGACCCCGCTGCCTGGTTCCTCCGGAGCGCCCGGGCCGCCCTCGGCGAGGGAACTGAGGCGCAGATTGTTTTATATCCGGAATAAGAGCTAGGGTTTCCGCCTGAAGTCTGCGAGTTCGGAAAAGAGGACGCCGCAGAGGATGAGCGCCCCCCCGAGCATATCGGATGCGGAGAGGGTTTCTCCGATGAGAAAGAAGCCGAACAGAACGGCGAACACTGGTTCGAGGGCGTAGATGATGACCGCCTTTGACGGCGACGTATCCTTCTGGAAGCGGTTCATGATGTAGATGGCCCCGACGCTCCCGAGGGATGCCAGGTAGCCGAGCGCCACGAGGCCGCTGCCCGAGATTTCGAAGCGGGGGGCCTCCAGGATCGGGGAAAGTGCGAATCCGAGCGCCGCAGTCATGAGGAACTGGACCATGGTCAGGACAGAGGGATTCTCTTTCCGGGTCAGCCTGTCCAGAAGCACGATATAAAACGAATAGCTCGCCGCGCTCATGATGGAGAGCAGATCCCCCTTGTTCAGGGATCCCCCCGAGGGCGAAGAGAAGAGGAAGATGCCGACAAAGACGATCCCGATGCCGAGGAGGGTCGCCGGTTTCACCCTCTTTCTGAGGATGAGGAGCTGGAGCGGCGGGGTGAGAAGCGCGTAGAGATAGGTGAGGAGGCTCGATTTGGCGACCGAGGTGTACTGGAGACCGGCGGTCTGCAGATAGTAGCCGCCGAACTGGAAGACTCCCAGGATGATCCCGAATTTCACGGCGTCTCTGGTGAGCCTTGGCCGCCGGGCCAGGACGAAGGGAAACATCAGGAGGAACGCCGCCAGGAACCGGACCCCGATGAACAGGAGGGGAGACATATCCTCCAGTCCCGTTTTGATGACGACGAAGCTGCCGCCCCAGATTACGGTGGCGAGGACGAGAAAGCCTTCGGCCCGCAGTTCCTCCTTCTTTTTTCCCTCCAGCGGCGTCTTCACGTATCCGCCTTTTCCGGCCGAGCCCTGAGTTCGACCTCGACGTTCTTCCACTTCCCGGAGAGAAAACCGCAGAGGAGGATGACGGCATGGAAGACCTGGTACAGGCCGAAGGAGATCCACGCTCCGTAGATCCCCCACCCGAAAACCCGCAAAGCGAGAAGCGTGGAGCAGAAGATGAACAGGATATTCGTGGTGAATTCGGAGAAGAGGACAAAGGCGCCCCAGCCGTTGTTCGTGAACACGATTTCGAACGAGTAGCCGAGGACCTCGATGAAGAAGAAACCGGAGAAGAAGAGGAGCGCCTGCCCGCCCAGCCGCACTGTTTCCTCGTCAGTCGTGAAGAATCGCGCGATCGGTTCCGAAAAAAGGAGGATGGCCGCTAGGATCAGCGACGCGACGACTGCGGAAAGGACCTGGCAGGCGATGATCGTGTCCCGCGCGGCCCTGGGATCTCCGGCTCCGAGCGCGTTGCCCACGAGAATCGCGGATCCCCGGGAGAAACCGCCGATGATGGTCTTGTTGATCCGGAAAGCGGAGAACGCGATATGAGTGGCCGCTAGGTACAGGGTTCCGAGCGTTCCCACCAGGGACTCGTATACGAGGAAGATGAAGAGGGCGATGAGGTTCTGGATGCCGGTGGGGAAACCCGTGCGGTAGATGCCGGCCAGAAGGCGGAAGTCGATCGGGCCGCCCGAGAAGAATCGGTACCGCATTCTGAGCTTTCCAGGAAGGAGCGGGAGGAGAAGATAGAGGCTGCACAGCGCCTGAGCGATGACCGTGCCGATCGCCGCGCCCTCGATGCCCAGCCGGGGGAAACCCCATTTTCCGAAGATCAGGAGATAATTGAACAGGATGTTCACGAGATTCCCGAGGATGTTGGAAACCATGATGGCGGAAGTCTTATGTATGGCGGAGAGGAACCCTGTCGCTCCTGTGGCGAAGCCGAGAAGCGGAAGGCTCCACCGATAGATCCGGACGTAGGACCAGGCAAGGGAGACGATCCCGTCGTCAGGGAGAAGGAAGCGGAGGACAGCCGGAACGAAGAGTGATGCGAGCAACGCGACCGCTGCCGCGCCAAAACCGGCCCAAATTCCGTGGACAAGGACCGCACCTGTCGCACGTTCGAGGTCCGAGGAATCCGGTGAAGAAGCGTTCGGCAGAGGCCTCTCGGTCTCCGCGTTTTGCCGACCGAAACGCCGTGCGGTGATGGCCTGGGTTCCGACGGTCACGGGCCACACGAATGTGGAGAGGATGCCGCCGACCATGGTCGCGATGGCGATGGCGGCGAGCGGTTCCCTGCCGAGCCGCCCGACCATCGCGGTATCCGCGATTTGCAGGAGGTAGGAGCTGAGATGCCCCGCGAGAAGGGGGGTTCCGATGACGCAGATCCGTTTCATGAGGGAAAAAAGGCGCTGGCGTGTCATTTCATGGGACTATATCCCCGACACGCGCCTCTATCAAGACGACGAAAGGCTCTTCTTGCTTTTTCCTCGCGCAGCCGGTACTCTGTACCAGCCAATATGAGACTCTGGTCGTTTCACCCCCGGTACCTGGACACGAAAGGGCTCCTCGCCGTCTGGAGGGAAGGGCTCCTGGCCCAGGCGGGCCTTCTCGGCAGGACAAGGGGGTACACCGCGCACCCGCAGCTCCGGCGATTTCGGAGCCACGAAGACCCGATTGCCGCCGTGGCCGCGTACCTGGAAGCCGTAGCCGCGGAAGGCGAGCGGAGGGGCTATCGGTTCGACCGTTCTCGGATAGCCGGGCCGGATCGAGGTCTGCGGACTGCTATGCCTGAGAATGGCCCGAGAATCAAGGGGCCACTCCATGGTCCCCACATCGAGGTGACTGCCGGCCAGATAGGGTTCGAGTGGAAACACTACATGGAAAAGATCGCGCGCCGCGCGCCGGATCTTCACGCGGCGCTGTCTGGAATTGACACGCCTGAGGCGCATCCCGTCTTTCTGGTCGTGCCGGGTCCGGCGGAATCCTGGGAAAAGGGGAGGAAAACGATATGATCGAGCTTCCGATCGCGGGAACCGGCGAACGGTATCGGGTGAACCCGACCAAGATCATCGCCCTGGGGCTTAATTACCGGGACCACATCGCTGAGAGCGTTTCAATGAAGGTCCGCGGAGCCGCGCCGGAAATTCCCGAAGAACCGATCCTCTTTTCCAAGACTCCGAACGTCCTCATCGGCAACGGCGAGGAGATCGTGATTCCGGCGTTCCTGGACCGATACCGCTTCGAGTTTCCCCGCGTGGATTACGAGGCGGAGCTTGCCCTTGTCGTCAAAGACCGGTGCAGGAACGTTCCCGAATCCGCGTGGAAGGAGCATGTTCTGGGATTCACCTGCATGAACGACGTGAGTCAACGCAACCTTCAGACCGGAGACAAGTCCGGCTGGTTCAGGGGGAAATCCCTGGACACCTTTGGTCCGATCGGACCAGTTCTCGTACCCCCTGACGAAATCGGGAACCCGCAAAATCTTGAAATAGCCTGCCGCTTGAACGGAAAAACCGTGCAGAAATCGAATACGGGCATGATGATCTTCCCCGTTCCCGCGATTCTCGCGTTCGTCTCCATGAATTTTACCCTCATGCCGGGCGATATCATCATGACCGGCACCCCGAGCGGCGTCGGTCCGCTCTCTGACGGGGATGTTGTAGAGGTGGAAATCGAGAGGATCGGCGTTCTTCGGAACAGGGTGGTTTCGGAGCGGCGGTAGGGCGCGGCCGTGGCTACAGGATCGCGCGAAGGACTCCCCCCAGAACGAGCGCGCCCGATAAAAGGAAGACGGATGGTTTCAGGAGGGACACGATACTCTTTCCCAGCTTTGTCTGGAAATGCTCGTTCGTCACCACGAGGCAGACATGCATGGGCGAGAGTAGCATTCCGATCTCGCCGCAGGTGTACGCGACCGCCATTGTCGACAAGGTCTGAGCCAGGCTCGGATCTTCTCCCAACAGCACGGCGATAATCGGGAAGCTCGCGCCGATGAACCCGACGGCTATCCCCGTCGTGAGACCGCTGATGAAGGGGATGATCATGACGAGGGCGAAGGCCGGTATACCGAAACGACTCATCTCCTCCCGCATCAGATCCATGAGCAGCCCGCCGCCGGGAAGACGGGCCTCGATGAAAGCCCCGTAGATCCTGATCGCCGCGACGAGGAGCGCCATGGAAAGCGGTTTCGCTGAGAGGAGGAGTCTCTTCCACGCGGCCTTCGGCAGGGGACGGAGTCCTTGCAGGATACCGATCGCGGCCACGATTCCGATGGCCATGGGGAGATATTTCCCGATCCGGGAAACCTCAGGAAGGAAGATGGAGACAAGCGTATAGACCGCGATGATCACGAGAATAGGAAGGACGAGAACCAGGAAATTCCTCTGCTCCGACGTCTCTGCCCGGGCTCCCGCGGGGATGGGCTTGAGGATGAACAGGTAGCCCGCCAGGATCATGACGAGGAAAAGGGGAAACTGCGCCAGGATAAGCTGCCAGACCTCTATTCCGCAGATGTCAACCGCAAGGAGAACGGCGGGATAGAGGGGCCACCAGAATTCCCAGATGTGCCGGAACCAGAAATTGATCCGCGTTTTTTCCAGCGGCGGGATCCTTCCCTCGGTGTCGCAATCATCCACCAGCGGGGCGGAAAAGAGGGCGCCTCCAGGCATGGGAAGCAGGCCGATGACCGCGGGGAGGACCGCGAGGGAAAGCTTCTGTGAAAGCCGCGAGCGGATTGTCGTCACCAGGTCCTTCATGATTCCGGACTCCTGCATCTGGCTCGAAAGCCAGATGATGAGGAGAACGACCGCCATGAGCGACAGATTGTCGCTGGACCGGAACCGCTGCCACGCAATGAGGAATGCGGCGGCCGGTCCGTGACCGGACCACGCGGCCAGGACGACCGAGCCGAGGAGAATCGAAACGGTGAGGTTCTTCACGAACCGGTTTGCCAGGAGGATGACGACGAACGAGACGAGGATCTTGACGAGTACCGGCACGGCTTCCGCTCTCTCAGGAGAACCGCGAGAGGATGCCCGTCAGGACGGCGAGTCTCTCCTCCAGGAGCGAGGTCGTTTCCGCCTCCACGACGAGCCGCAGGTACGGTTCCGTGTTCGAGAGCCGCACGTTGAACCACCAGTCGGTGAACTCGATCCTGTATCCGTCAAAATCGGAGACGCGGACCGGCTTTTCACCCTCGGTGAACCGGACCTTCAGCGCTTCCATGGCCTCCCTCTTCTTTTCGATGCGGAAATTCCTCTCGCCGGAGAATGCGTATTTCCCGATAGAGTCGATGAACCGGGAGAACGGGATCCCTTCTCGCCGCAATTCCTCCACGACGGAGAGGACGATGAGGAACGCGAGGATGCCGGAGTCGCAGTAGTAGAAGTCCCTGAAGTAATAATGACCCGCAAGCTCTCCGCCGAAGATGCCCCCGATCTCGCGGAGCTTGGTCTTGGCGAACGCGTGACCGACCTTCCACATAACGGGGGTTCCGCCCAGGCTCTCGATGTACTCTGAAACGGCGCGTGATGTCCTGATGTCGTGGAGGACCGGGCCTTTCTCGCGGGAGAGGTAGTACCTGCCGATGACGCCGATGATCAGGTCCGGAGAGATGAAACGGCCCCGTTCGTCGACGAACATCACCCGGTCCGCGTCGCCGTCGAAGATGATGCCGAGATCGCACCGGTTTTCGAGCACCGCATCCTTCAGCGCCTGGACGTTTTCTTCCTCGAGGGGATTGGGCTCGTGGTTGGGAAACCTGCCGTCGATCTCCTCGAAGAGGTAGAGAGGCGCGTTTCCGAAGAGTTCGCGCACGAAGAGGGAAGACATTCCGTTCGAGCAGTCGATGGCGAGCCGGATGGAATAGGATGGTTGGTACCGTTTCAGGAACTCGAGATAATCGGGTTTCGCGTCAAAGGCGGTGACCTTTGCTGGCGCGGCCGGAGGCGGAAGCTTCCCGTCTTTCACCAGGGATTCCAGCTCGGAAAGGCCGGAATCGTAGCCAACGGGGATCGCTTCGGATCGGGAGATCTTGAGCCCGTTGTATTCCTTGGGATTGTGTGACGCAGTGATCTGCACCGATGCCGGAAATCCATAGCGGGCGGTCGCGTAGTAGACCAGGGGCGTTGTCGAAAGCCCGAGATCCATGACCGCTGCGCCCGATTCGGTGATACCCCGGACGAGCTCCCGGAACACCTCGGGCGAACTCTCCCTCGCGTCCCTGCCAACAAGCACGCGGTCGGCGCGTAGGAGTCCCGGGAGGAAACGCCCGATCCGGTATACGGTCCGGCCGTCGAAGTCCTTCCCATAGATTCCCCTGATGTCGTACGCCTTGAATGCGCCCATTGCCGGTCCTCCTCTGGTTATCCGTTTTTCTTGAGATGGATGAGAGAAGAGATCTCGTCCATGTGACTGCCGATGAAGAAGGCCGCGTATACGGAGAAGGAAAGCCCGAGGACGATGCTGATCGGTATGATGAAGAGGTTTCCGTGCATTCCGCGGGCGACCAGATACGGTTTCGCGATGGCGGCAAGGATCGGCGAGAACAGAAGAACGCCTCCGGCGATGAGCCAGCGGCCAAGCCTTCCCGGAGGCTGATCTACCACCGTCGAAAGGGGTTCTTCCCCCTCCTGCTCCGATATGCGGGCAAGTACGATCCGGGAGAGATCCTCGGGGGCCTCGGCGTCAGGGTCGTCGCGAAGCAGTTCGATCGCCCTGCCGAATTCCTCGATCTCCCTGCGGCAGTCCGGACAGAAGAATCGATGGATCACGGCCGTGATCGAGACAAACGAGTCCTCTTCCGACTCCAGGAATTCCTTTCTGCACTCTTCACAGTTCATGGTAATCCTCCGCCGCCGTTCCCCGTAGAGCCTTTCGGAGCGCTCCCTTTGCCCGGAACACGTGAGACTTGATCGTGTTCACGGGGAAACCTGTTATTTCGCTTATATCCGGGTAAGAGACCCCATAGAAGAAGTAGAGATCGAGACAGATCGCGTATTTCTCCGGTAGGTTGCCTATGGCTTCCCGGAGCGCGCGTTTTATCTCCCGTTTTTTCTGCTGTTCCGGCGGTCCTTCCCGTGATACCGGCTCCTCCGCCTCCGCGAGGCTTTCATAGCGCTTCGTGCGTTTCAGGGAGTTGATCCCGAAGTTGTACGCGATCTTGAGCAGCCAAGAGGAAAAACGGCCCTGCCCGAAGATCCCCGCGCCCTTGAAGGATCCCAGATTTTCGTAGGCGCGCACGAAGACCTCTTGGGCGAAATCGGAAGCGTCCTCCGCGTTGTGAAAGAAGCGCAACCCGATTCCGAAGATCCTCCCCTGGTATCTTCTGACAATCAGTCCGTATTGATCCTTCGCTCCGCGCAGGATGAGCGGGATGATATCCTCGTCCGGAAGCCGGTATCTATCTTCTCCGCTCATCCCGAAACATTCTTTTTCCTTAAGGTTGCGAAGAGAAGAAAGCCGAGCCCAATGGCTAAGGGGATGATTCCTCCCAACAATTCGTAGTTCAGTCCCGTCATTAGGATGAAGAAAACGGACAAGGCCAGACCGACCCCGAAGAGCAGGATGCCGGCGAGAAGGCTGAAAGTATTCAAGTCGAAGTTCTTCCGTTGGTATGTACCCTTCTCTATCATAAGCATTCTCTGCTTATGATTCCAGAGGAGAAAGAAGAATATCACGATGCTCCCCATGACGATTCCAACGATCGGGATCACGCTGAGGATGATCTGTGCCGCTGCCGAGACGACCGATTGCATAGGGTCACGCTCCTTGTTCCGTTATCCGTTGCGGGTCAATTCCTATCGTACTCATTTTTCTCTCTTTCGCAAGCTTCCTTCCTTGGTTTCCGCCGCTTGTCATTTCGCTCGTGATCCGGAAAAAATGGTTTCCCTGAATGGCCATGAGGGTGGCGAACGGGATGAGACCGGTATGGAAGAGGAAGACCCTGAACATAAACCAGAGGTAGTGGATCCCGTAGGAGGAGAAGCCTTGTCGGAAAAGGGAACGGAAGAATGCCCGTATCTCCGTGAAGGTCAACGGCCTGTTCGCCCGATAGACCGGCTTTGCCCTGGAAGCGGGAAATCGCGTGATGAGCTCGTACGCTCGGTTAAAATAGGTCCGCGGGGCGTACACGCTTTTCAGGACCCGCCGATAGCCTTCGTAGAGTGCGGTTTCATCCATGCGGGGTATGAAGTTGAGCTTCACCGCGTGGGTGTTGTTCCCATCGGAATCGTTTCGGATTCTCCCCGCCCTTAAGAGCCTATTGTACAGGCCCGTGTTCGGGAGGGCCATGAGGAGGCCGATCATGGCGGTAGGGATCGCGAGATCTTGAATGAATTCGATCTGGCGGTCGAAGATCGAGGGAGGGTCGGAATCGAAGCCGATGATGAATCCCCCGGTGACCTCGATTCCCGCCTCTTGTATTTTCCGGACGCTTTCCATGATATCTGCGCGCTGGTTCAGCGTCTTGCCGGTTTCAGAGAGGGACTCCTGAACAGGGGTCTCTATCCCGATGAACGTGGTAGTGAATCCGGCCTTCACCATAAGGGAGAGCAGTTCGTCGTCCGCGGCAAGGTCTATGCTGGCTTCGGTTATGATCTCGAAGGGGTATCCATGCTCCTCCTGCCAGGGGATCATAGCGCGAAGGAGCTCCTTTACCTTTCCCCGGTTCCCGATGAAGTTGTCATCCACGATAAAGAGAGACCCACGAAACCCGGTGCGAGCGGCCGCCTCCATCTCTCGAAGGAATTGTTCCGGAGTTTTGGTTCTCGGGATGTTTCCGAAGAGATGAACGATGTCGCAGAATTCGCAGTGGTGCGGGCAGCCCCGGGAGAACTGGAGGGAGATGCAGTTGTACAGATCCATGTCGACAAGGTCGAACCGGGGAACCGGCGTCCGGGTGATATCCGGGCGGCTTTCGCTTCGATAGATCTTCTGGCAGCGTCCCGCGCCGTAATCCCTGAGGAAACGCGGAAAAGACTCCTCGGCCTCTCCAATAATGAAATGGTCCACCCCAGGGATCGTCTCGTACAGAGCGGTCGGGTATGGGCCGCCGGCCCCAATAGGCGTATGAAGCCTGTTGCAGCGTTCAACCACCTCGAGAAAGGAGTCTTTCTGGACGATCATCCCGGTCACGAGGGCCAGGTCGGCTCTGAGGATATCGTCATCGGTCAGGGGAGACGTGTTCATGTCGACGAGCGAAGGTTCGTATTCGTCCGTGAGCATGGCGGCGACGGTAAGCAGGCCAAGGGGAGGGAGAAGCGCCTTCTTGTTCACGAAGGAGAGCGAATGCTTGAAGCTCCAATACGTGGCTGGGTATTCCGGGTTGACGAGAAGAATCCTGATCATCTTTTCCCTCCGTTTTTTCTCGTTTTCGGGTTTCGTTTCATGGGTCGACACGGCGGAACCGAAAACGGTTGCACGGAAAAGGCCTCCTTGTGATGTCTTCGAAGCGGTGGTAGAATGGCCCGATGGGTGACAGAGCGGAGAGCTTTAAGCCGGGCGAGCGCCGATTCGCGGCTGTCCTTTTCTCGGATATGAAGGGGTTCACCGCCCTTTCCGGAAAGATGGATCCTGAGGAGATCGACAGCCTCATGACGACGATCTTCAACCAGTTCGAGGCGATCATCAAACGATACGAGGGAACGGTTGAGAAGTACATCGGAGACGCTCTCGTGGCCGTTTTCGGCGTACCGAAGATCCACGAGGATGACGCCGTGCGGGCGGTCTACGCCGCGCTCGACTTCCTCGACGCGGTGAGGCTCACCAACAAGCGCCTCAAGGGAAGGAACGTCGAGCTGGTGTTCCGGACAGGAATAGACGCGGGCATCGTCACCACGGGGGTGCGCGGCGAGTACGATGTCGTAACCGGCAGGCCCATGAGTCTCGCCTCGCGCCTGCAAGAGGCCGCCCCCCCGAACGGCATCCTCATCACGGAGGCGGTGAGGGAACGCTGCGGAACCGAATTCACCTTTTCCGAATCGCTTCGGATCCTTCCCAAAGGGTTGGACTCCGAGCTTTCTGTTTACCGCGTCATCGAGCGGAGCGCTCTGTCCCTTCAGTACTCCACGCCATTCGTCGGCAGGACCGAGATCATGAACACCCTTCTGCGCGGCTTCATGAAGGCGGAAGGAAAGGCTCCGGCAGGTTTCGTCCTGCTCGGTGAAGCGGGGATCGGGAAGACCAGGATCCTTTCGCAACTCATCGAGCAGGTGCGGCAGTTTCCCGGCACCCCGCCGGCCGTCCTCTTGGCCAGGGCGAAAAAATTCAGGCCCGAACCCTTTTCTCTCGTCAATGAGTTGCTCCTCAGCTATCTCCACGCGCAGCAGCGGATCAGCGGGAGGTCGGTCGAGGAGGAGCTGGTGTCCGGGCTCGGCGTTGATGGCGAAACGGTGCGGAAGTTTCTCTCCCTGTTGACCGAGGGAAGCCCCGTTCCGGACGATTCGGGAGCCTTCGTCATCCTCTACCTCATCCTGGTGAGTATCCTGCGCAAGCACCGGGAGAGCCCGTACGCGGTTTTCCTCGCGATAGACAACTGCCAGAACATCGACGCCCAGAGCCTTGACTTCTTCCGCTTTTTCCTGAAGAGCACGGAGATTCACCCATTCATTCTTCTGGCCGGCAGGAACGAGAACCGGGCGGAATCCTCGCGCTTGAGCCCGCGCCCCAGGCCGGCGGCCATGGTCGCGCCCGAGCGCGATATCCCCGGAGCGATCGCCACCGCCTGCGCCAGTCCGATCCACAGCGCGTCGCGCCCGCCCGCCTCGCGCAGCTCTCGCGCGCGCCGGCCGAGCCGCTCACTGGCAACGAGCAGCACGCCGGTCACCAG
>CAZPZF010000012.1:18216-27211 GCA_964590705.1 uncultured Spirochaetales bacterium
ATTCAAGGATCTATCCCGGCTCGAGGTGCCGCCTTTCAGCGCGGCGGAGGGACACGAGCTGTTCCACGCCCTCTGGGAATTCGACGAAGACGCGTCCCTGGAGCAGAAGGTGCTCGAATATGCGGCGGGGAACCCCCTCTTCATCGAGGAGTACGTTAAATACGCAGAGGAACACGAGGACTTCGGCGCCCTCCCCGATACGATCCAGAATATCTACCTGTCCGCTATGGAAAGACTTGAACCGAGAATGCGCGATCTGTTGAAGAAGCTCTCCGTGTTCATCCATTCCTTCACGATCGAGGACGCGGAATACATCGAGGAACATACGGACGGAGATACGGAACGGATCGAGGAGGCGCTCCAATTTTTCGTTAAGGAGCGGTACCTCGCCCAGGAAAACGGGTTCTTCCATTTCAAGAGCGACGCGCTCAAACAGGCCTTGTACAGCTCCGTGCTCAACCACAACAAGAAGATCCTACACCGTCTCGTATCCGAACGGCTCCAGGGTCAGGAATCCCCCAACATCCAAAGGCTCATCCACCACCTCATCCAGGCGGGGGACTTCGCCGGGGCGGGCGCAGCGCTTGCGCGGGATCCTGGGTACCTGCAGATGATGGATTATCTGCCGTATCTGGACATTCTCATAGAGCATTCGAGAGGAAACGACGATTCTGAGTTTTTCCGCTTCATGTTCACCAAGGCGGGGATCCTGTTCAATAACGGGAAGAAGGACGATTCCGAAGAGGTTCTCGAGGAGATGATGCACCTCGCCATTTCAGCGGGCAAGGAGGAATACATCGCGCGGGTTTACCACCTCCTGTGCGCCTTCTTTCTCAGCGCCTGCGAATTCGGCAAGGCGATCTTCTGCGGAAAAAAGGCGCTGTTCTACTACGGGAGAACAAACGGGGGACAGAAGTCCGCGCAGAACGTGTATAATTTCATCGCTCATTCCCATCTTTTGCGGAACGAACTGGACGAAAACCTTCGTGTCATCGAAGCCATGGAACACACGAGTTCCGACGGCGGGTTCGACATGAAAGTGGCCGCCCTGTTCGACCGGCTCATCCATACCGGGGATTATCGCGGGGCGGTAAGAATGACGGAGGAAACACAGCGCGAAGAGGGGCAGTCCGATTCCGAAAGGACGGCGTCTTCGCGGCAGGCGCTTGCGATCGGATACCGAAAGCTGTTCGCCTATGACAAGGCGCGGGCTCTGCTCAAGCTTCTGGTGTCGGTCAAGCATCTCTCCGCGACAGCCCTGTCGCAGATCTACGCCATGCTGGCTGAAGGGTGTTTCATGTGCGGCGACCGGGACAAGATACAGGATTACCTCAGGCAGTCCGAATACTACCTCTACCAGATCCAGAACGACTTCGACCTCATCGAGGCCTCCCGCTACCTCGCCGTTGCCCTGCTCATCACGGGAAATTCCCAGCGCGCGGAGGAGCTGGCCAAGCTCGCCGTGGAGAGGGGGCTCAGACATTCCATCTATCTCGGCTCCTTCTCCCTCCTCATGGTCCTGACCGAGATTGCCTTTTCTGGAAACCGGATCGATGAATGCCGCTTCTACCTGCGGGAAGCGAAATTCTTCGTCGATTCCGGAATGCTGCTGGACCGACAGGACCTGATACTCTATCATTACTTCTTGTATCGCGCGGACAGGGACGCAGGGGAACTCGAGCTGGCATATCGTCTCCTTAGGGAGGAACAGGAGCTGTTGGGCGAGCCGGCCGCGGTTTCTGTTTTCCTTGCCGTCAGAAGCTTCGGACGGATTGCCTTGGAGTATCAGAAGGTCGGAAGCGAAGCGAAGAAACGATAAAAGGAGCGCAGCGGATGAATACGGAAGAGATCATCGCGAAAGTCGAGCTGTTTTCGGCGTTGAGCCCGAAACATCGAAAGCAGGTGGCCGGACTCTGCAAGGTGCGGAGCTTCAATGCCGGCGATTATATCGTCCGCCAGGGCGAAGAGGGGCTTGGACTTTTCATCATCACAAAGGGGAAGGTGAGGGTCGAAAAGGAGATTTCCGGGGGAAGCGCCATCGAAATCGCTTCGCATGGACCGGGCGAGTTCATCGGAGAGATGTCGGTCCTCGACGGCGCGGTGAGAACCGCGAACGTCATCGCCGCGACCGATTGCGAGTGTCTTGTCCTCCTCTCCTGGGACTTCAACTCCCTCATGAAGAGCCATCCCGAGATCGCGCTGGAAATTCTCCCCGTCCTGGTGAGGAGATTCAGGGAGACGAATGAAAAGCTTTTAACCATGCAGCTGTGACCAGGGGATCACGCTTTTGGAGGAGGTGTTTGCGATGAACTGGAAGCCCTTCACGATCACCGCGGAGGATGGTACGCCTGTCACCGCGTACAAGTGGAGTCAGGGGCTTTTGAAAAAGCCGAAGGCCGTTGTGTACATCGTTCATGGAATGGCCGAACACGCCCTTAGATACGACGACTTCGCCCAGTACCTCCTCGACAACGGATTTTCCGTCTATTCGATGGATCTCCGTGGGCACGGAAAAACCGCAGGCACAGTCGACAAGCTCGGTTTCTTCGCGGAGGCCGACGGTTGGAACAAGATGGTCGACGATATCCGCGTTCTCATGCGGACCGGCGAGATGGAAAATCCCGGTGTACCCGTGGTCCTCTATGGGCACAGCATGGGATCCATCCTTGCCCGTTGTTATTTCATTAAATACGGAGCCGGGCTCTCGGGTTTCGTCCTCTCCGGTATTCCCGCGAAACTGGGGCCGCTCGGACCCGTGGGAAAGGCGATCGCCTCCTGGGAGATCGCCCGTTTTGGGGCGCGGCATCCGTCGACAACGCTTCACGGAATGAACTTCGGCAGCTACAACAAGGCCTTTGCGCCGAATAGGACCGATTTCGATTGGCTTTCGCGTGACGAGGAACGGGTGAACGCCTACCGGGACGACCCCTTCTGCGGCACCGTTTTTTCCTCGAGCGCTTACCGGGATCTCCTGGAAGGCGCCATGAGCCTCGAGAAAAGGGGAGCGTTCTCCTCGATAGACCGGAACGTGCCGGTCTACCTCTTCGGGGGAGACCGTGATTCGGTCAGCAAGTTCGGCAAGGGTTTGGCGCAGACGGAGGAGACGCTCCGCAGAGCAGGAACCGAGGACATCACGGTGAAACTCTACCGGGACGGTCGGCACGAAATGCTGAACGAAACCAACCGTGCGGAGGTCTACCGGGACCTCCTCAACTGGCTTGTAACCCGCGTTTCTCCCTGACCGGTTCCGATGATTCGGTTTCACGAGAGCCGTATCCGCCTTTCCGTTCTCTCGCGGGTTCCGTTCCTATCCGCCGCGACGCTTCTTCTTTTCCTTGCCTTGGGGTGCGCGGACCGAAATGAGGCCGTGGAAGCGCCGGGAGCCAGGGCCGCGGAGACGCAGGAACCCAAAGCGGTGCAGACAGCGGCCGAACAATCGGAAGAAATGTCCCTCATCTGCGGCGGCCGGGCCATCCTGGCCCTGACGTTCATGGGAGACATCATGGCCCATGACGTCAACTTCAACCGGACCCCCTATGGCCCCATCTGGGAAGCGGTCTCGCCCCCGCTCCTCCTTGACGATATCTCCTTCGCGAATCTGGAATTCCCCATAGCGCCTGACCGCCCCCTGGCCAATTACCCGGCCTTCAATGGTCCCCTGGCCTACGCGGCCGCTGCTGTTGACGCGGGAGTCGACTGCCTCTCGTTGGCGAACAACCACGCCAATGATCAGGGGCCTTCCGGTGTGGCGAGCACGTTGAGAGAACTTGCCTCTCTTTCCGGCTCGGGCGCATCCGCGGGACCGGACTCCGGCTCCGGTCGGCCGTGGTTCGCGGGTACGCGCGGGAGCGCGAAAGATCCTTTCTCTCCCGTGATCATCGAGGCCTCGGGCTGGAAGGTTGGTTTCATGGCCGGAACCCAATTCCTGAACGGACCGCGCGGCGCGGAGCTCGTGAGGCTTGTCCCCCTGGGAAGCGGCGCGGAGGTAGACGGCTTCCTGCGGGATGTCGCGGAATTGGCCGCCAAAACCGATCTGGTGGTGGTCTCCTTCCACGGCGGGACCGAATATCGGCTTTCTCCGGAAGAAGGGATCGTCGCTTTCTACCGGAAACTGCTGGATGCAGGGGCCGACATTGTATGGGGGCATCATCCTCACGTTCTCCAGCCTTGGGAAATCGCACGGAAGAACGGGAGAAACAGCCTCATTCTCTATTCGACCGGCAACGTCATCTCTGGCCAGCGATGGAGAATCGACCCCTTGCGGCCGGACTCTCGGCGTCTCGATACGGGAGACTCCGCGCTGTTCTCGGTCCGAGTCGCGTGGACAGGAGAACGCGCCTCTGTCTGCGGAGTCTCTCCGTTGCCCATTACCAACTACAGGGAGCCGTCCTACGAGTCATACGGCATGGTCATCCTCCCCCTCGAAACGGCGGCCTTAAGCGGAGCTATTCCGTGGGACTGGAGACGCTTTTTTGTCGAACGGGCAAAGGTCTTGGCCGTTCGGGTTCTCCCGTTCGAAACCCGCCGCGTCCCGGAGGAACCGTGAGCGGACGCCTGTTCATCCCTGCCGGCCGTGCCGCGGCCGAGCTGTCCGTAAAAAACTCCCGGTTCATCGGAAGCGCTGAAGCTGCGGAGAGTCCCGCAAGGGCGCGGGAGCTTGCCGCCGAAATCAGGAGCCGGCACCCGGGGGCGCGGCACGTCGTTCACGCGTTCATCTGCGGCCCGGCCGGCGAGGTGATGGGACAGAGCGACGACGGCGAGCCCCACGGCACCGCGGGAAGACCGGCGCTGGAGGTGCTGAAGGGAAGGGATCTCACCGATACGGTCCTTGTGATCGTCCGCTACTTCGGAGGCACAAAGCTCGGAACCGGGGGTCTGGTACGCGCCTATGCCGAGACAGCGAGGATGGTCCTCGACCTGCTGCCCGTGGAACTGTACAGCCGCAGGATCGAGTGCGCGGCCAAGATTCCGTATCCGATCTACGACCGCGTCAGGACGATCCTCGAGGAGGTGGGATGCCGTTTCCTTGAAGAATCGTTCGAGGAGGATATCACCCTCCTCTGCGCGATTCCGGAAGAGACTCTATGCGACGTGAACGAAAGGCTTTCCACATGTTCCGCGGGGACCGTGAAGCTCTCTCCCTCGGAGAGGAACGGGTCTTGCAGCCGGAAAGGCCACGGGCTATGATTGTCTATCTGAAATCGAGGAGGGGACGATGGGACACATCCTGGTACCGGCCGCGGAAGAGATTCTCGACAAGGAATTCCGCGTTCTTGACCGGGGATTCGTACGGCTCGTCGACTACATGGGAAGCGATCAGAGGATCGTGCAGGCGGCGAGGGTGTCGTACGGTCCGGGCACGAAGACATTCAGGGAGGACAGCGGACTCATCAACTACCTGCTGCGCAACGAGCACACCTCCCCCTTTGAGCAAGTCGTTCTCACATTTCACCTGAAGATGCCCATCTTCGTGGCCAGGCAGCTCGTACGCCACCGGACCGCCAGGATGAATGAGATTTCGGGCCGCTACAGCGTCATGAAGGACGAGTTCTTCGTTCCTGAGGGGGAAGATGTCGCTTTCCAGAGCGCCGACAACAAGCAGGGACGTTCTTCCGACCATGTTCCGGAAACGGTGCGGGATGAGGTCCGGGAGGCGGTCATGCAAGGCGAGCAATCCTCCTATCAGATCTATAAGAGGCTCGTCGATCTGGGAATCGCTAAGGAGCTTTGTCGCATCGTCCTTCCCCTCAGCATCTACACCGAAATGTATTGGCAGATGGATCTCCACAACCTCTTCCACTTCATCCGCCTGCGCATGCATCCTCATGCCCAGAAGGAGATCAGGGACTACGCCGAGGTCATGTTCCGGATCACGGGCGCGGTTTGACCCGCTGCGTGCGAGCCTTTTTCCAACCATGTACTACGGAGAGTCCGCCTGACAGGAATGGAACGAGGCGCGGTCAGGGCCCTCCTTGACGGAAAGGAACTGCCCCTTTCCGGGAGAGAGAAAGAACTCTTCCTGGAAAAATTTCAGGGCGCCGGCGGTTGATCTATCGGAAGAGAAGCGCGGCCCATGTTCCCGCGGTTATAGCCGTGAGAAAGACGATTCCGGGGATCGGTGTCTTTGTTTCGGACGGGCGTGGTGCTTTTGTCGAACCACCCGCCGGTTCTGCGGATTCTCCGCAAGCCACGGCGCCCCGCTCCTGTACAGTGATCAGAAGCTCATCCAGACGGGAGATGATGTTTTTCCTCGAGAAACTGCCGCGGCTGCCGGTTATTTCCTCGAAATAATAAAAAACTCGAGACAAAAGCCCGCCCATCTTCCCCGGAAGCGAAAGGCCCCTCGTCACGGAAAACCGGGAAAGGTAGATGAGCCCGATCAGCACGAGCGTCTTCGCGATGCCTCGGTCCAGCGCACCGCGGGTGACGACGAACGACCCGATCGAGACGAGGACCTTGCCCTGAGGCGTGAGCAGGTTCATGAGTAGGATCCCCGACCCGATCAGCAGGTTCGGCAGTAGCCTGAACCGTTTCCCCGAGAGGACGGAAAGCAGGACGAAGAGCAGCGCCTCCGCGCCCTGGACATAGAGATTGTCTTGGAGCAGGAAGGCCGGAACGATGAGCAATCCCGCGATGAACCGCACGGCGGGCGCGCCGAAGAGGGCCCTCATGGCGTCGGTCCCGTCTGCATGGCTATCCAGCGGGAGTTCTCGGAGAAGCGAAGCGCGAAGAGGCCGAGGGCAATCGAGCTCGCGGTTCCGATAGCCAAGAAGGGCGGGGCCAAGAGCCACGCTCCCTCGCCGAAGAGAATGATGCGGGAAATCAGGAGCTGGACGCAATTGCTCGCGAGCGCTCCGAGGACGCTCACCCCGACCAGGGAGATGCTTTTCCTCAAAAGCCGGTACGCGACGAGCATCACGAGCGAGCTGGCGAGCGAGCCCGCGGCCGAGAAGAGGAAGACGTAGGAGAACAGGGTGCCGTTCACAAGGCCTTGTCCGAGGATCTTGACGGCCGTGAGCAAGAGGATCTCCCCGGGAGAGAGAAACGAGAGGGAGATGAGGATAGGGAGGTTCGCAAGGCCGAGGCGCATGAAGGGGATGGGTTTCGGGATGAGAAATTCCATTGTGGACAGGAAAAGGGCGCATGCGCCTAAGAGGGCTATCGTATCGTATCGTTCAGTAGCTGGTTTCATCGACCTCTCCGTCGACGGACGAGCCGCTTACCCGGACCATGACCCCGTTGGGAAGACATGCGGTCCAGTCGCCGGGTTCCGACAGCTCTCCAGCCAGGACGCAGAGCTTGTCCCTGCAGGGGGATTCGATGACGCGAACCATTCCGTCTTCGATGCGGATGACGGTTTCGCCGAGCGGGCCGGCTACCCGTATTTCCTGGTCCTCGGACAGGGCGTATACGGCTTCGCCCTCCGCCGACGTGACGGTTACCGCTCTCGGCACGCGTGCGTTTCCGTATTGAGCCAAAGAAAAGAGGACGACGACTGCGGCAGAGAGGAGGACGGCGACCCCATCCAGTGGGCGAAGCTTCATGGGGCGGATTATAGCAGAACCGCCATGCTTGACAAAGGGGCGGTAAATCAGTATGTTTGTGTAGAAAATAAAATATTTCGAATATATTGTTCGGGGCATATACGGGCCTCTTGATGGAGGTCTAGAAGGAGCAATCGTGATGAAGAAGGGTTTTTCTCTTATTCTCGTCTCCCTGCTCGCGCTCGCCGTTTTCGCCGGCTGCGCGAAGGACGCCGCCTTGTACAAGAACGGAACGTACACGGCCGCGTATGACGCCAGGGACAGCCACGGCTGGAAACCGGTACTAGAAATCGTCATCGAAAAGGGCAAGATCGTGTCAGCCACGTTCGACTACGTGAACGCCGCGGGGAAGCTGAAATCCCAGGATGAGGGCTATGCGACCATGATGAAATCGATTTCCGGAACCTCCCCCGCGGAAGCTTCCGCGGTCATGGTCAAGAGCTTCATCGCCGCGCAGAACGCGGAGATAGACGATGTGGCCGGCGCCACGCACAGCACGGACAATTTCCGCGCGCTCGCCAGGGCGATTCTTGAGCAGGCGAAGACCGGCAATACCCAGCCCGTCGTGCTTTCCATGAACGACACGTATACGGCTGAAGACGAGGCGGACGAACGCGGGTACAAGGCGAAGATCATGGTCACCTATGAAAACGGCAGGATCGTGAAGGTCGTCTATGACGAGTTCGACAAGGACGGAAACCCCAAGCGGACCAACGAAGCCTACAATACCAGCATGAAGGCGAAGAGCGGAACCAGCTGGACCGAGGCCGCGGTCATGCTCGAGGCGGCCCTCGTGAGCGCGCAGACCGTGGACGGCGTAGACACCGTAACGGGCGCCACGCACGAAACCGAGCGGTTCAAGTCACTCGCGGCCAAGGCGATCGGGCAGCGATAGGCTGTGCGCACCTCTCCGCTAGGGGGGCAAGCCGCCGCTGATCAAACCCTTTTCGGGGGTACATAGGGGAATGGTTTCCTTACGGGGAATCGTCCCCTTTTTTTTACAACAGCCCGTTTCCCGGACGATGTGCAAAGAGCCGCAGGTCGTATATACTCATGAACGAATGTCGATAAAAAGCTGGATAGGAAGCATCATGAGCGTTCTCAAGACTATGCGCGCAGAGGATGCCGCCAGGTATGCCAAGGCGTGGTGGAACGCGTTCAGGCCGGTATCGCTTGTCATCGCCGCCGTCTCCTGCGGGTTGGGGACTGCTCTGGCTTTCGTCGATGGACGCGGAGAGCCTCTCCGCGCCGTCCTCGTCATGATCGCGGGACTCGCCATCCAGTCCGGCGTCAACCTGGCCAACGATTTTTTCGAGTTCAAGCAGCGGAATATCGAGGACAAGATCCCGCACCTGGCCATCTTCGGCAGAGAACGGGACGCCGTGGAATGGATCATCTTCCTTTCGGGTATGGGCTTTTTCGCCCTTTCGGTGCCGATCGGACTCTGGCTC
>CAZPZF010000013.1:0-26582 GCA_964590705.1 uncultured Spirochaetales bacterium
AAAGCTCCACTATTTTTTCTCTTCTGTCATGATGGGGGAAAATTGACGCTTACGAGGTTTACGGCTACCATGTAGTATGGATTGGCGGCATCGCCGCCGAAGGACACAACGGATTTCAACGGCGGTCCTTCGCCTCTCACGGACGCGAGGGTTTGGGAGAAATCCGCAGGGATGGAGATGTAGGCGGCAGCATGCCGGTTCTCGATGAGGGGACGGGCCTCAAGACGGTCCACGGCGGGGATCACCTTCAACAGAGGTTTGCCGTCCGCGTAAGTGACGTTTCCGATCATGGCTGCAACCGCTTCGGCGCCCTCGTTGATACTTCTGCCGTCCGTGAGCGTTATTCCCGCGTCGTTATTGATCACGACGAGGCCGTACGTGGTGGAGCCTCCGGAGAACCAGACCCAGTAGAGGAAAACGAACAGCGGGGCAAATGCCAGAGTAAGTCCGAGCATCCACGCCTCCCGCGACATCTCCCGGAGCGTCTTGGCGAAGACGATGATTGCTTTCACTCCCGCAGCCTCCTCCCCGTGAGGGAGATGAAGACATCCTCCAGCGATGTAGAGCGCAGGCGAATCTCGCCCGGAAGGATCCGTGCGGAGCGAAGGGTTTCCAGAACCGCAGGCAGGCGTTCGACCGCGCCGCGCTCCCTAATGATCAGGGTATGGTCTGCCGCGGAGACTTCGCGTACGAGAGACCGGATGGCGCGGAGCGCCTCCTGGGTCAAACAGTCGGCGAGGTCGACTTCCAGGACATCACCCTCGCCCGTCGTGCGTTTGAGGGTTTCCGGCATGTCGACGGTGAGAAGCTTTCCGTGGTCGATGATAGCCACGCGATCCGCCAGACGGTCCGCTTCGTCCATGTTGTGCGTTGTCAGGATGATCGTCTTTCGGCCCGTCAGGGAAGTGATGAAGTCCCGCACCAGCACGCGGCTCTGCGGATCCAGTCCCGATTCCGGCTCGTCCAGAACGAGTAACTCGGGATCGTGGACAAGGGCCATGGCCAGGTTCAAGCGCCGCTGCATGCCGCCCGAAAGGGTGCGAGCGGTCTTGTCCCTCTTTTCCGCCAGGCCGAGGCAGTCCAGGAGCGCAAGCCCCTTTTCTCGGGCATCCCTGGCCCGCATCCCGTACATCCGGCCGATGAATCGCAGCTGTTCGAGACAAGTCAGTTGCCCCCAGAGAACGATGTTCTGCGGGCAAAAGCCGACGCTGATGCGGCCGCCGGCATCCCCGTTGACGACCCTTCTTCCCCGGATGAACACTTGGCCCCCGCTCGGCTTGAGCAGTCCGCAGAGCATGCCGATCGTTGTGGTCTTGCCCGCGCCATTGGGCCCCAGCAACCCGAAGACCTCTCCCTCGCGGATCTCCAGGGAAAGGTCGTCTACGGCAACCAGGTGTCCGTACCGTTTCGTTAGGGAACGAGTCTCTAAAACCGCGGTCATCTTCCCCCTCCGATCCCTCGCGTGACGAGGTCGAACAGGGCTTCCGATATCCGAGTTCCATCCACATCCTCGTCGGTCAACTGATAGTAGCTGTTCAGGTACGGCAGGAGCTGACTGTCCCCGGCGGCGATGACCAGCGCGTTGATTACCCGGGCCGCCGCGGGGAGATCGACATCCGCCCGTATTTCGCCGCGAGCCCGGGCTTGTGAAAGGATCTCCTCCATGGTTTCGCGCATGAGAGATGCGATGGGCAGGACGACCCGTCCGCGAAGCGCCGGATCGCCCTGGTATGCCGCCCGGCAGAAGAAGCGCACCATGGCCGCCGCGGTCTTTCCCCATTCAAGCCCTCCCGCGAGGTAGGCGTTCAGAGCCTCCCTGAGCGGGAGAGAGGCCAGCAGGGGCTTACACTCGAGGAACAGGGCTGCGGTCGCGCGTCCGCTGAGTTCGATGGCGAAATCCAGAAGGCCGTCCCGATTGGGAAAATACTGGTATAGGGAGCCGACCGAAACCCGGGCGCGCCGCGCTATCTCCTTTATCCTGAGGGTGGTGGGGCCGTTCTTGACCGCCTCTTCAAGGATCGCGGTGAAGACCGCCTCCTGGCGTTCCGGGTCGAGCCTGCGGAAGGTTCGGGAAACGATCCCCTCCTGTTCCAGCTGGGATATGTACGGCTGATAGCGAAGCCAGTCCGAATCATGCATAATGATGAACTTATAGTTCACATTATATGAAATAAAGGTTCATATGTCAAGAACGATACGGGTGGAAAGGCGGAAAAGCCCTCTGGTGCGCACTTCGATCCGTCAGGAGCAGTATTCGCACGCAAGCAGTCCATATATGAGCGCCGCGTCAATGAGCTCGTCCGTTTCCAAATGCTCGTCTTCCGTATGGGCGCTCTCTATGTTTCCGGGACCTAATACGATGGACGGTATCCTGCCGTACCCGACTAGGATAGCGGCGTCGGACCAAGCGCTAAAGGCGAGCGGTCTTTCCCTGCCGGGACCAAACATTTTGAGAATCTTCTGCGCTGTCAATACAATCGGGGCATCCAGGGCGGTTTCCATGGCTTCATGGTGCGTGTTTCCGTAAAACTTCGACGCCGGTTCCGACTCTTCTTCCATGGGGTGGAATTCCGCTTTGAAATCAGGGTCCTGTGCTCGCATCATTGCGAGGAGGTTCTCGAAATCTTCTATGACATCCTCATATCTCTCGGAAGGAATCCACCTTCGGCCGATCTGCAGAACACATTCCCCAGCGACCGTGCTCGGTTGGGTTCCTCCATTGATGAATCCGTAGTTCAGCGTCGACTTCCCGATCAGCGGGTGTACCCGCCCGTTAAGGATCGGAATGAGCCTTTCTTCCATTTCCATTATGCATCGTGCGGCTTTCTGTATCGCGTTCACCCCTTCTTCCTGGCGGGCGGCGTGAACGGCTCTCCCATGAAAAATCAATTCGAACCATTCCACGCCTTTATGACAGGTACACATCCTCAGCCCTGTCGGCTCGCCAACTACGGCTGCGTCCGCGGTAAATCCTCGGTCTATCAGTGCCCGCATTCCCCTGCTGCTGCTTTCCTCGTCGATGACTCCGGCGAACCAGAGGTCGCCCGGGAGAGTGATGCCAGCCCGCCGTATCGCCGCCATCGAGACGGCCATGCAGGCAAGGGCACCCTTCATGTCCACGGTTCCCCTGCCGTACATGGCGTCGTTCTCGATCCTGATCTCGAACGGGCTTTCCATGCCGAAGGGCGGTACCGTGTCCGTATGACCGGTGAGGAGAAGGGATCTTCCTCCGCCGCTGCCCCTGAGGCGGGCGATCACATTGCATCTCCCTTCAAGCACCGGATCGAGCCAGGCTTCGATACGTTCCGCTTCCAGAAAGGATCGGATCCTTTCCGCGGTCGCCGTTTCCTGGTTCGCGATTCCTTCGTGGCTTGGACAACGGACCAGATCCTTGATCAATTCAATAATTTCTCTCGTATCGATGAAGCGGGAAAGGATGTTTCTTGTTTCACCGGAACTTGCCACGCCTGGAGTGTTTTGCATGTTAGTTACATCTACCTCCCCGTCAGAATATGCTTCCGTCCGAATACGCGATTTCGCCTCCGACGATCGTCGCAAGGGTCTGGATATCCTTGATGGCGTGATCCGGGACCCTGAAAAGATCATCGGAGAGTATTGCGAGATCCGCCAGTTTGCCTGGCGATAGTGTGCCCTTCACTTTTTCCTGGTTCGAAGCGTACGCGGAGCCTTTTGTATAGAGGCCGAGGGCTTGCTCGACGCTCAAGCGCTGCTCCGGCATGAAGCCGCCTTCCGGGTTTCCACGTGTATCCTGCCTGGTGACCGCGGCATGGATACCCTGTATGGGATCCATTTCGTCACTGGGGCAATCGGATCCTGCGGCAAGGGGGATGCCGAGATCCATCAGTGTCTTCCACGCGTAGCAGCCCCCTATCCTGGTTCGGCCAATCCTGCTCATGGCCATATGCCAGTCCGATCTAACAAAAATCGGTTGGATATCTGCGATAAGACCCAATCTTTTCATACGGGAAAAGAGCTCATGGCTGCCGATCTGCACGTGGTTGATCCGGTGTCGGCGCCCGGACGGGCGTCCTTTCTGGGCTTTCTCCAGGGAATCAAGACACGCGCGGAGCGCGGCATCGCCGATCGCGTGGAGAAAAATGGTCATCCCCTTGTCATGTACTGTCTCGACAATAGCATCGAGTTCTTGCTGGGAAAAGAGGAGTTGGCCCTTGTTGCCCCTGTCATCTTCATAGTCGGATTCCAGGGCCGCCGTTCTTGCACCAAGGGAGCCGTCGGTCAGGAATTTCATGGGGCCGAGAGCGAACCATTCATCGCATGAGTATCTGCCGGAGGGGGAGGAAAGGTATTCACGCAAAGCTTCCAGCCCCGGCATATAGAGCTGTTCGATCACCCGGATGCTCATTCCGCCTTCATCCCTCAACCCCGCGTAAAAATCGTACATCTCGTCGGGACTGCCGAAGATGTTGAGATCGCTGGTCTGGATGGTGGTGATTCCGAAACGCAGGGCTTCCTGCTGGGTCCGCATCCACGCTTTCCGCAGGGTTGCTTTGTCCGGCTGTGGCATCTTTTTCTCTATCCAGTCAACCGCGTTTTCCTTCAGGAAGCCGGTCGGTTCGCCCGCCTCGTCATGTTCAAAGACCCCTCCCTCGACAGTGGTGTCCCGGGTGATGCCGGCCACCCTGATCGCCATCGAGTTGACGACGGCGACATGGTTGCAGCAACGGAGGAAATAGATGGGATGCTCGCGGGAAATACGGTCCAAGTCGTTCTTCGTAAGACTCCGTTTACCAGGATACTTGTCCTGGTTCCAGCCGGTGCCGATGATCCAGCGCCCCTTTCCGATGCGATTCTCCTCTATGTGATTCCTTCCGATGCGGATCACATCCTCTATCGAACCGGCCTGTGAGAGTTTCAAGGTGTTCATCTCGAGCCCGCAGGCGATGCAGTGCATATGACTGTCGTTGAAACCAGGAATCACCGTATGGCCCTTGAGGTCGATCACCTTGGTTCCCGAGGAGCATGAGGACCGGATGTCGAGACTCGAGCCGAGCTTTTCAATCCGGTCTCCCGTGATCGCAACCGCCTCATGAACGCCGCCGTCGAGGGAATAGATCCTTCCATTGGTCAGTGCGAGTGTGCTTTTCATTTTCCGCCTTGCTTTCCCGTTAGAGGCTCATTTGCCTAGGGATACTGCTTTGGCTTTATGTTGAGTCCTCAGCCGGGGAATCAGGACGAGAAGATATCCCAAAAGAACCAGGAGTACCGTCACGCCATATCCGCTAAAGATGGCCTTGAGCACATCGCCGGTTGTTTCAGCGTCCTGCCAGCCCCCCCATCCCTGACCGAGAAATCCGGCAACGCCTAGGCCGATGACGACGACGCACATGATGATGCCCAAACTCTTGGACTTGATGATCGTTGACTCTGACAGGCCGTTACTCATTTTGAACTTGAAGTAGGCTATGGCGAGGAAGAGGTACGGCACTACGGTTGCGGTTCCGGTGGCGGAGAAGAGGTATTCGATGAGGCTGTTTACGGATTTGAAGGCCCCTATCGTCGTGCTGAGCATCATGAATACCAGGAGTCCGCATTGGCACCAAAGAGCGTTTGCCAGCACCCCTTTCCGGTTTTTTCTGCTCAGGAACCGCGGGAGGGTGCCTTCAGGAAGCTCGGAGAAGAGTGCGCGTATCGGCGAGTCGAGTCGAGCCACAGAATATACGCGCCTACCGCTGAAAGGGCCGCGATGCCTCCGTAGATGCGGATGATGATGTTCCCGTTCAAGCCCCATTTATCCCCGAGAATCTTGAAAACCACGTATGTGACCGATTTAACTCCTTCGTTTTCCAGAGTCTCGGGAGAAGCGATGAGACATACGGCGATGGATCCGACGATATACGCCGCCGCGATGACGACGGCGGATACCAGCACGCTTTTCGGAAAAAGCTTCTTTGATTCACCAAGCTCGTTTGTATAGGTGCCGGAAACCTCGGCGCCAGCTACCGCCAACAACAGCCATGAGAATGTGGAGAAGTAGTCGGCATCGAATTTTGGTACGAGCGTCTCCGCATTGAATTTCCACGCCGAGGGGTACTTTCCTATCACGAATCCGAGAATCGCGAAGAAGATGAAGCCTACGACCGTGCCTATCATGATTTTTCCGCCGATGTCGGTGATCTTGGAGAATTTTTCGACGCGCAGGGTGGCAAGATAGGTCAGGATCACCGTCATCCCGATTCCTAGAATCGGAAGCCAGCTCGTTTTATCATCCGTAAATATGTTATCGGCGTAGCCGATAAACGAGAAAGCGATGGGAAGGGTGGTCAACACCCATTGGAGGAATAGAAGATTGGCGATGTAGTAGATCCATGCGGCGGAGAAGGCGGCCCTAGAACCCAATTGCTTTTCGATCCAGGAGTATATTCCGCCGCTCCTGTCCGTCGTCAGCGAGGAAAGTTCCGCGATCATGAAACACATGGGTAGAAAGAAAAGGAACGATACAATAACCCAGGAAGGGATCGACACGGGTCCCAGCGGTACCGCGTTCAAGGTAATCTGACTGAAAGAGAAAGTTGGTATGAAGATCAGCAAGACTAGTGTCCATAATCCGAATTTCTTCTTTTCTTTCATTGGTTTCCTCCGTTTTTCATCCGGGTTCACCGACACCACGGGGCGAATGCCGCATACCCGTGGCGGGAGCGTTTCCCGGATACGAAATGCATAGAACATGCCAAGCACGGAGGTGTGTCATGCATAGACATGGTCTTATCCAACTTCTTTCAAATGAAGGAGTTACCGGTGGAACAAGGGAGGGGCGGTTAGGAAGGATTGCGCCGGAGGGGGAAGGCTCGTAAAGTATTTTACGATGGTAAAATATATTTTACCAATCCCGATACTTCTCGATCTTGTACTTCAGCAGCTGCTTTGATATTCCCAGGTTCCGCGCCGCTTTCGCGGCCACGCCGTTTGCCCGTTCCAGTTCGGTTCTTATCAGGGCGCGTTCGAATTTTTCCAGCGACTCCCTCAGCGACGCGCCTCTCTCAGCCCCGACCCTTACCGTTCCGGCGCCTGCGCACCCAGCGAGTTTCCCTGCGACCTTCTCCAGGGTGATGACCCCGTTAAAATCATAATCGTTGTAAAACGATTCCACAACGTTTCGCAGTTCACGCACGTTCCCCGGCCAGTCATAGCTGGTAAGTCGTTCCATCGCCGCTTCGTCGACTCTCCGTATCTTCATCTCCATCTTGTCATTGTATAGATTGATATAATGGTCGATGAGCATCTTGATGTCATCCCTGCGTTCGGCGAGGGTCGGAAGCTTAATGACGGCCGCGGTTAATCTGTAGTAGAGATCCTCCCGCAGTTCCCCTGCCATGATGGCCTCCTGCGGGTCTTTGTTGATCGCCGCGATGATCCTGCTAACTAATTGAATGTTGCAGACCACGCCGAAGCGCCTTACGCATTTATCCTCGATCGCCTTGAGGATCTTCACAAGTTTGCTCGTGTCCATCGAATTGAGTTCGTCGAGGAAGAGCGTGCCTCCCTCAGCAAGCTCGAACAACCCTTTTCGATCCTCCGCCCCCGTAAAGCTTCCTTTCGTGGTTCCAAAGAGGATCCCCTCCAGAAGGGGAATGGGGATGGCGGCGCAATTCTGCGAGATGAAGGGTTTATCGCATCTATCACTCAGGTTATGGATCGACTGAGCCACGAGCTCCTTGCCGGTTCCTGTTTTCCCCAGGAGCAGAACGGTCGAGCATGTCCTGGCGATTCTTACGATCTTCTTCTTGATCTGCTCCATGGTCGGGGTATTGGTCACGATGTCATCTATTGTATAGATCGTATTGTTTTTACGGAGGATCTTATGGGAGGAGTGCTTTTTGATCAGATGGAGGGAATCCGTCTTGTAGAGGAAGCGGGAGAATTCAACCGCCCCGATGATCCGGCCGCGGTCCATGATGGGGTAGGTGGACGATATCTGGTGGATTCTGTTGTTTTCCTTGGTGAGCAGATCCTGTTTTTCGTCGATAACGGGTATGCCGTCCCGGAGAACCTTCATGAAGATGCTGTTCTCGTCTGTCAGGTTCTTGTAGAGAGAGGTGACCTTCTTCCCTATCACCTCGTCCGGACGTAAATCATAGAGGCTTAGGTTGGCGAGATCGTCGAAAACGATCACGCCGTTTTTATCGACGATTACTACGTCTTCATAGTCGAGAAGCCTTGGGGAAGCTGCGGCGCTCCTCTCGTCTTTCGACCTGGGACTCCCACCGCTTTTTCTCCTGGTGACGCCTTTTCCTGCCACTTGCATCTCTTCAGAGGGTCTTTCTAGACGATCAGTAAAAAGACCTTCACTATTGGGTCGCCTAACCACCGGCCGCTTCGTCGTTTAATATATGCGCATCTTATTGCGGGTGTGCAGGCTATGAATCCTCGTTCCTTTCAAAAATCAAAGATTCATGAGAGAAACCGAGATGATATGCGATTTTCCCTGGTACTCATGCATTTGTCAAGATTGCTGCAACCTCCAGGTATTCCCGGTGACCCCCCTGCGCGTGTTGCGCGGGTATCTCCTTCACACTTTCGGTTCGCGTGTCTTTTTCTTCCTTTCCGTAAACTCGAGACTGCGCGGCTTGAACCCATATCCCATCACATCATAGACATCCGTGAAAACCACGAAAGCGGCTGGATCGATATCCCTGATGATATCTCGCGCGATCGCCACTTCCTTTCTGTTCAGCACGCAGAACAAGTTTCTCTGTTCCTTTCCTGTATAGCCTCCTTCGCCGTAAAAAATGGTTACACCCCTGCCGATCTGCGAGAAAATGGTCTTCTTTATCTCATCCTCCTTTTCCGAGATGATATACATCCCCTTTAGATACGGAAGGCCCTCCGCTATGACATCGGTAACCTTTGCGGAAAGGAACAGGTTGATATACCCCCATATGACGATTTTCGGATCTCTGAAGGCAAGCCCCACCGCGACGATGATGAAGGACTCCACAAGCCAGTATCCGCCGCCAATGGAAATTCCGGTTTTCTCCTTCAGTATCGCCACGGGAATATCCGTTCCGCCTGTCGAACCCCTGAACCGGAAAATGATCCCGAGCCCGATTCCCAGCAGCACGGATCCGACAATGGCGGAGAGGTAGATCTCCTCCGGAGGGAGGAATGCACAGACGGCTGAACCGCCGGTGCTGAAGGTAAACCTGGAAATATCCCTGATGATGCCAAGCTTGTACAGGGAGGGAAGGCTCACAAGATCCGACATAACGGCTGTTATGACGCTTCCATAGATGGTCCTGATTCCGAATCCCCTTCCGATGACGACCGCCCCCAGGATCAACAGGGGAATATTGAAGAGCAGCATGGAAATGCTTATGGGCAGGCCGAAGAGGTGGAAGAGTATCTGACCGAGGCCGCCCACTCCGCCGGGGGCGATTTTATAGGGAACCAGGAACCAGGAGTAGGATATCCCGAAAATGAGCGCCCCGACCGTGATTCCCGTCAATTGGATCAATAATCGTACTGCCGATCTTTTCATGGGTATCCCGGATAGTAGGTAATAATGCGGCCTTTTTCAAGGTGGAAATACGATCGACGCAGGAAAGGATACACGAGAGAAAGCGCGAAGCCGCCCCATGCCCGAGGCGGCTCCCGTTCATCGTAGCTGGAGAGAGAATACTACTCGGCGTCCGCTTTCAGAACCGCGTTGAGGAGGACCGTTGCTCCCTGTGTGCAGTGCTCAGGCGACGAATACTCCGGTTCGCAGTGGGAGAGGCCGTCCTTGGACTGAACGAAGATCATCGTTGTTGGCAGCATATACGCCGCGAACTGGGCGTCGTGGCCGGCCCCGGAATGGACGTACTGATGGGGAACCCCCGTTTCCTCGGCCGCGGCTTTGACATATCCGACGAGTTTCTTGTCGAAGTATACGGTGTCCCTGTTCCACATCCTCTCGACCTCGCACCTGCATCCGGCCCACTCCTTTCCGGCGCAGCCCTTCACGATGGCGAGGACTTTTTCCAGGACTTTCGGATCCTCGTGGCGCGAGTCGATGCAGAAATCGACGTAATCGGGTACGCAGGTATGCACGTTCGGATGGCATACGATCTCGCCCGTCGTGTAGACGAGCTCCTTGTCTCCCAGCTTGTCGATCTCCGCGTGGAGATGGCAGAGGACCTGGGCGGCGGCGAACAGGGCGTCCTTTCTCTTGGGCATCGGGAAGGTACCGGCATGGACGGTCTGGCCGTAGAACCTGAAGCGATAGTTGAACATGCCTTTGACGCAGTCTACGACTCCGACCGCGTTGCCCGCGTCTTCGAGGATGGGTCCCTGCTCGATATGGAGCTCGAACATGCACTTGTACGCGTCGGGTTTGAGCCGGTATTTCTTGTCGCCCTTGTATCCCGATTTATTCAGGGCGTCCCCGAAGGTGTGAGAGGGATCGAGGACGCTTTTGGACGGCATCATGTTCTCCTCTTTGAATTTGTTCCTGATCGCCTCCGGCAGATAGTCGTAGCAGACGATCCCGGAAACCATCATCGCCGGGGGGTAGAGTGAGCCTTCCTCGTTGGTCCAGATCATCGCGGTGAGGGGATGCTTGTGAGGGATCTTCTGATCTACGACCGTTTCAAGCACTTCCATCCCGGAAATGACTCCGAGTATGCCGTCGTAGTTCCCCCCGTTCTTCACCGAATCGGTATGGGAAGCCATGACGATCCTTTTTGCCTTGGGGTCGCTGCCGGGGATGGTGGCGGACACGTTCGCGAGGTCGTCGACCTCGATGACAGCCCCGATCTTTTCCATCCTCCTCTTGAACTCGTTTCGCGCCTGCACATCCTCGGGGGAGAGCGTGTACCTGGTGATTCCGCCGTGGCCGGCGTCCCCGAATTTACTCATGGTTTTAATTTTGTCGGTCATTCTTTCCTGACTGCATCTATACATTTGTACCACCTCGATAGAATTTTCTCTATGATATTCCCCATAGCGTAATAATGCAAGCGAAAGAAGAGAGAGCGACTGGGCGGGCATATTCAAGGGGATTCCTGAAGCGCATGCCTCCGTATTGATGCGTTTTTCATGGGTTTTTGCGATACAATGATGATAGCGCGAAGATACGACGGATACGATGATGTAAACAAGGAGCGGCCAATGAACGCCTTTCCCAAAGGCGCCCTCGCGGCGTTCTTCCTGTCTTCCCTTCTGCTATTTCTTCCCCCCGCGGTCCAGGGACAGGAAACGAGGATACGGATCGCGGTTCTTGATCTGCTGACCTCGGACTCGATCTCGCCGGCGGAGGCCGCCGAGATCAACCTCCTCTTCCGGAACGCGGTGTCGGAAACAGCGGTTTTCGAGGTTGTCGAGCGTTCCATGCTGGACAGGATGATGGAGGAACAGCGGATGCAGCTCAGCGGCGCCATCGACGAGTCCGAACTCATCTCCTTCGGGAGGATACTCGCGGTCCGCCAGCTTCTCATCGGTTCGGCGGGACGGCTGTTCGGCAGGATCGTCATGACGGCTCAGCTCCTGAACGCGGAGACGGGAAAGATCGTCTTTGCCCAGACGCTCGTCACCGACGAGGAGGATTTCTACGACGATATCAGGCGTTTCGCCCTCGAGATCGCCTCCAAGGCCATCGATGCGACGGTTACGATCACCCCTGAGATGATCCAGGACGAGATCAAGAAGAAGAGGTTCATCCAGGCCAAACGCTACCTCGACGTGTACATCACCGAACACGGGATAACGCCTGAAACCCGGAACCTCAGGGATCAGATCGTCCCCAGTCTGGCCGCCATCTACGGCAAGGAGGCGGACCGGTTGCGGAGGGAACATCAGTTCGAGGAGGCCCTCGTGTACGCGCAGAAGGCGCTGGTCCTCGCGATCGACGAGCGCTACATCGAGCTCCGCGATCGGATCATCCGGGAGGAGGAGTCCTACCTGGAGGACCTCCGCATCAGGGAGGAAAAACGCCGCCAGCAGACGCTGCGCCGGGAGGCCCAGTACGAGAGGATGGTGAAGGAGGGGCAGAGTTCCCTTGTCGCGGCGTATCTTTCCAAGCTTTCCGTCCTGGGCATCCACCTGGGAGTCAGCAACGCGTGGGAGATCGGTTCGGATTTCGCGCTTCCCGACGATTTCGGCCGCTGGGGCGCGGAGCTGATCCTGGCCGGGGATCCGGTGAACTACGAGACTCCCCGCGAGGAAGAGAGGGGAACGAAGAGCCGCAACTCCCTGGCCTACATGGGTTTTTCCCTCTCGGCCGAACCCGATGGGGGGGGCGGCAATCTCCTGGAGGGGAAGGCCTATCTGTCGCCGTATACGGCGATCGGCCTGAAGCTCGCCAACCTCGTCTTCCTCTTCGGCGTCGACGGCGGCGCGTACGTCCGTTTTTCCAGCGGGCTGTCGGACGGCTATGACTGGGGCCTTCTTGCCGGGCTTTCCGCGTCAGCCGAACTCAAGGTGAGCGGCACGGCCGGCCTGTACGCCATGGCCAGGGGAGAGTATCGCTATTGTCCGGACGATCCGTCCGTTTCCAAACCCGCGGTCTGCCTTTCGGCGGGGATCGTCTTCTAGGAGCGCGTATAATGAGAAAAATAATGTGTATGGCGCTTTTCGCCCTGATCGTCTCGCAGATCCTCCCCGCGCGGGAGCGGTACTCCATGGTTTTCTACGGCTTCTTCGGCCAGGGGGAACTGTCCAGGACTGCGGACGCGCTGAGCGATCTCGTCAGGGTCGAGCTGGTCAATTCGAGACTGATGACCGTCATCGATTCCATCATCGTCGGCCAATCCCTCGCCGAGATGGAGAACCTCACCCAGGGCATGCTCGGCACGGAGGACGCGCTCGAGACCGCCCGGCAGCTGTCCGCGGATTTCCTCCTGATCGGGAGGGTGTCCACTCTCGGCGCGCTTCCCGTCGCCGCGGTGGAGATGGTGAGCGCCCTGACCGGATCGGTCATCCTCGGCAAGACCTTCACCATCGACGCCGACAGGATCCGCAGGACCGCGGATACGATCGCGAAGGAGGTCGTCAACGCGATGATCGTTCTCGAGGCCGTGACCCTCGAGGATGTCGATTCCCTCGTCGAGATCGGCAGATACCCGGAAGCGCAGGCCCTCCTGGAACGGTTCGCGATCCTTCACGAGAGGGACGGCCGCTACCAGGCCATCCAGGAACTCATCAATCGGGGAATGGGCAGGCTCTCCTACCAGAAGGCCCAGGAGTACCTCGCCTCGTATCTCTTCGACGAAGCGCTCGTCGAGATCAACCAGGCGGTTTCCTACGATCCCGGCAATCCTCTTTACAAGGACTTCGTCAAACGCGTCGGTGAGGCGGAGGAGTCATTCAGGCAGGAGGAGGAATCCCGGATCATCGAAACCCTCGCTGGTCTGATCGGCGAGGAGCGGTACACGGTGGCGCAGGGTCTCCTGGAAAAGGTGTATGAGCGCGGCGTGGAGCACCCCACGCTGCGGGGGCTGGAACTTGCTGTCCAGCGGGGTCTCTCCGAGAAGAAGCACGCCCGCGAGGCACAGGTCGCGATGCTCAGGCACGACTACACGACCGCGAGGCTCGAGATCCAGGAGGCCATCAGGCTCAACCCCCTGAACGGAGCGTACGGGGATTTCATGCGCGTTCTGAACGAGCAGGAAGCCGCGTACAACGAGAGCAGCGTCAAATGGGAGGCTTACCGGGGAGAGCTCTCCTCGTTTAGGGTCCTTCCCCTGTTCCTCGACAAGAAAACCCCGGAGCGGCTTCCCGAGTTTTCCTATCTTTTCGGCAGCCTCGACTATCGGGACACCGCCACGCTCGAAGAGTCCACGCTCTCCCTCAAAGGCGCTGCCGCGTCCTACGCCTGGCGATGGCTCCTTCCCTATCTTTCTCGAACAGGCTTCGCTGATCTCTACGGGTGCCTGAACGCGGGGATCCGCTTTGCCACATCGCTTACCGAGATTATTGGCGCGCAGGACGAGCTCGGGTACCGGGATCTGACCGCGGACAGGAAGACGGTCGCCGAAGCCTGCGGAGGAGCCTCCCTCGAGCTGGTGGTTTTCAGTTTCCTCCTGCGCGCCGGGATCGACGCGGGAGCGGGCGTGTTCCACTCGAGGGTCCTCGAACGGAGCCCCGCCCTGGATACCGAAGAGGTCGATACCCTGTGGGCCCCTTCCTTCTCCACCGGGATCCACGCGGGGGCTGACTGGTGCGTCACGGAGACCTTCCGGTTCTCCTTCGGGTATCGTTGGCTGGTTTCGTCGGTGACTCTCGACGGCGGGTGGGAGAACACGCGGCTCCAACTCTTCACCCTCGGGCTCGCGTGCAAGCCATGAGCGGAATCGGGAAGGACATGGAAAGGGCCCTTCGAACGGCCCTCTTGGTCGCGCTTCTCGCCGCGGGCGTTTCGCGGGGCGCGTGGTCTATGGATCTGGGCTACCGACTGGCGATCCTCCCCTTCAAGGCGCGCGACGGGCGCGACGGGGTGGAGCAGAGCGAGATCTTCATGCTGACCAAGGTGCTCGAGGCGAAAATCGCGGACACGGGAGCCCTCCAGGTGATCGACGTGACCGGTATGCTCTCGGTACGCGAGGAACAGGTTTTCCAGCTCTCCGGCCTCACGGACCAGGAGGGGGCGCTGGAAGTCGGGAGGATCCTCGGCGTCGATCTCATCCTCATCGGAACCTGCGGCAGGTACGAGGAGGGGATGACCCTCTCGCTCATCCTCCTCGACATCGCCTCCGGAGAGGCGCTTGCCGGATTGAGCCGAACCATACGGGAGAACAGCTTCGAAACCGACCTTGGATACATGGCGGCCCGCGTCTGCGGCGAGATCGAGACGCTCCGCGGCGAGATTTCCCGCGAGAATCTGGACTCCATGATCCGCATCGGCGATTTCACGGAGGCTTGGCGCATGGCGCTCCTGGCCGAGCGGATCAACAGCGACCCGACGCAGGCGCTCCTCGCCTTCGAGGCGCTCCGCGAGAAGCGGTCCGCCTCCCTCGGCGCCGAACTCGCGCGGAGCCTGAAGAAGCGGAAGGAGATTGACGCCGGCGCGGAGATACCCCTCCTTCTCGCGCTTGCCCCGCGGAACGACGCCTATATCGATCTTGTTTCCCGCGCGTTCGTCGCCGAGGAACTGCGGCGGCGGCGCGAATTCGCCGAAAAAGGAGCCGAGATCCGCGGCTTGCTGCGCGAGGGACTCCTCGACGAGGCGCGCGAAGCGCTGGACGACCTATGGGCTGAAGGTCCGCCCGAGGAGTTGATGGTTCCTCTCAGAGCGGCGTATGAGGAGGCGCTGCGGAACCGGTCGCTCCAGGATGCCCGGTTGGCGTTCCTGCGGGGGAAGTTCCGGACCGCGTCGTACGCTGCGTATCCGCAATTGGATCCAGCGCGGCCCGATCCCCGCCTGCTGGATATCCTGGTCAGGTCCGAGGCGGGAAGCGAGGACCGTGAGTTCCGGGCTCGCATGGAAAAGGAGAAGCCGAGGCCTTTCAGTCCGGGGACCAGGAACGGCCTTGCCCTCTCGGTATCCGCGGGATACGGAGCTGGCGAGGACGCGGTGGCCAAATATATCACAAAGGGGACCGGGTATACGTTCATCGCTGACGCGGAGCTGTACGTCCCGCTGCTTCCCCCCATCCACTGGATGTACGGGGCGGCGGTCTGCGCCTCTTCGCGGGACGGCAGCCTTTCTTCCGATACCGGCGAGACGCTTCCCCTTTGGCTCGATCTCTATTCCGTTGATCTGATGGGAGGAGCGGCGTTTCGCTTCCGCGATTTCGACCTCGGCGCATCGGTCAACGCCGGGCCTGCGCTTCTCGTTTCCCGTCGAAACGATCCTGCCGGGAGCGGGGAAGCCGCCGACGAAGAACCCGGGTCAGCATACACCTTCGCGGTATCCGCGGGATTCTCCGCGTTCTTCCGCTATTACGTCATCCGTGAGATTTTCGTTGGCGTTTCCGTGGGGGGGGACTCCTTCTTCACCGTGAATTACCCGCCTGTGGAATCCTGGCGAATCTCCGTCATGGCAGGGTGGTCGCTGTAGAGTCGGCGCGGACCTGGACTTGAAACCGGCGCGGCGCCGTGAGAAGATCAGGAGTGCCCCGCGCCGCATTGCCCCTCGAGGCCGCCGCTTCATCGCGCGTATCATATCCGGAGAGGAGGAACACCATGTCCGCTAGAATCATCGAGGCGCCCGAGGTGTACGGGCGGCTGTCCATGGACGTATGCATCGGGCTCATGAGAGGAGCCCTCTCCGATCTCGCCGCGGGCAAAACGGTACAGCCCGTACGGACCATTTTCAAGCTGCCGGGAGACGACGCGTTCGGTTTCATGCCCGCGTGGCTCGGAGAGGACGGTTTCTTCGGGGCAAAGATCATCACGGCCTTTCACCGGAACCTGGGCACGCAGTATCCCTCGCACATGGGATACGTGATGCTCTTTGAATCCGCGCACGGGAGTTTCGTCGGCATCGCGCACGCCACGGCCATCACCGACATCCGCACGGCAGCGGTCTACGGACTCGCGCACGACCACCTGGCCCGGAAGGACGCCCGGGTTCTCGCGGTCATCGGAGCCGGAGCGCAGGGAAGATCCCACATGGCCGCCATGACGGTTGTGCGTAAGATCTCCGAGGCGCGGGTATACGACATCTCCACGGCGAACGCGGAGCGTTACGCCGCCGAGCAGGCGGAGAGGTACGGTATCCCCGTCAGGCCCTGCGGATCCGTACGGGAAGCGGTGAAAGACGCCGACATCATCTGTACCCTTACCCCGAGCAGGGAGCCGTTCCTTGAAGCCGCGTGGGTGCGGCCCGGCGCACATATCAACGCGGTCGGCGCCTTCACGCCCGTTACCCGCGAGGTGACGTCCGAATTGGTGGCCGCCTCCAAGCTCTACGCCGATCAGGTCGAGGCTATGAAGAAGGAGTGCGGCGAGTACCTGATCCCCCTCGCTGAGGGATTGATCGGCGAGGACCATATCCGGGGCTCCATCGGCGACCTCATCCTCGGGAGGATACCCGGTCGGGAGAGCGATACGGAGATCACGTTGTTCGACGCCCTGGGGCTCGCAGCGGAGGACGTGGTCTGCGCCCGCTACCTGTGCGCGGAGGCGTGACGAATGAGGTCCGCTCCTTCGGGGCCGGCCATTGACCTCGGAACGCGTTTCGGCTATACACGGAGAACGAATCATATCGAATGAGCCATGTCAGGTCCCCGCGACCATCCCGGCTCGGGGGGACAAACATGATCGCAGGGACCATCGCGCACATAGCTTTTCTTCTTCTTATGGCGCTCCTCGGATATCGGGGCAAAAGGCACGCCGGGATCAATCGATTGCCGCTCCCGGGCATGAAAAGTTCTGACGCCGATTTTTTCCTCTCAGGCCGTTCTATCCGGACCATTCCCCTTCTGCTTACCACCGCGGCTACGAATTTCTCCGCGTTTACGGTCCTTGGGCTTTCCGGAACCGGGTATAGAACGGGATTCTCGTTCTATCCCGCCATGGCCTTCGGGACCGGGTTCATGGCATTGGGTATGTACCTGATCGGATCGCCCCTCGGGAGACTCGGCAGGGTCAGGGGCTATGTCACTCCCGTTGACTTCATATCGGAGAGGTTCGGATCCCCGCTCCTTTCCAAATCCTTTGCAGCGGCTCTCGCGGTTTTCACCGTTCCGTACCTGGCCCTCCAGCCCATGGCCGCCGGCATGCTCCTCGAGTCCGCGGTTGGGGTTCCCTACCGTGCGGGGGTCCTTCTGACCTCCCTCGTCGTTGCCTTCTATACCGTCCTGGGAGGTATGCGGGCCGTGGTTCGTACCGACCTCGTCCAAGGTTCCCTGCTTCTGGTCCTGTGCGCCACGGCTTATTGGACGGTGGTCCACACGCTCGGCGGTTTCGCGGAAGCGCACCGGAGCGCCGCTGCCGCGGCCCCACTCCTCTTTTCCCGGAAGGGAGGCGGGACCGGCATACCGCCCCTCCAGCTCTGCGGGTATTATCTCCTGTGGTTCATGGCTGACCCGATGTTCCCCCAGCTTTCCCAGCGTTTCCTCGCGGCCCGTGACCACGAGTCGCTGGAAAGAACGGTGACCGTCTATCCGCTCGTGACCATGGCGCTCTTCTTCCTGACGATCTCCATGGGCGTGATCGGCGCGGGAGCGATGCCCGGACTCTCCGACTCTGAGGCGGACAGGGTATGGCCCCTTCTCGTGACGCGTTGCGCCGGACCCGTCCTCGGTTCCGTATTCATGCTCGCCCCCCTCTCCGCTCTCATGTCCACCCTTGATTCCCAGCTTCTTTCCCTGACGTCGATCGTCCTACGGGATCTCGCTGGGATACGGGAGGCGGGACAGCGGCGGGCCGCAACGGTGACCGCTCTCATCGCGTGCGCGGGTTCGGCTGTAGCCCTCTTTCCCCCGCGTACCATTCTCGATTTCCTCAACAGGTCGAGCTTCCTCGGCTACGCGGCCCTGTTTCCCCTCGTTTTCAGCGGACTGTACTCGAGCCGCGTGAATCGGATCGGGGCTCTGTTCTCCCTGATCGCGGGCGAGACAGCGACGGCGCTTTTCGCCTTCGGCACACTTTCCAGCGAGACGGTCCCTCCCATATTTATTGTCTGCAGCGCCTCGTGCCTCTTCCTCGTCGTGGGATCCTGGGTGGGGAATCGATTGCTCCGAAAGCGGGAGTGCGGGACCGCGGAGCCTGCGGCGGCCGCGATTCCTGTCCGCCGGCTTGCCGTTTTCATCCCGCTCCTCTTCCTGGCCGTTGATTTCTTCCATTACGGAAAGGCGGACGATGCGCCCCTGGCCAGCGGCAGGACCCTCATTCTCGGATTGCCGTGGTGGGTTCTCTATCACGCGGGAACCTGCATAGCCCTGTTCTTCCTGTTCCTGTACCTCTTCCGCGGCCGGAAGAGGATGGTCGGCGGTTGCGGAAATCCGCTGCCACGCGTATGATGACCGGGAGCCGTGCGCGGTACGGAGGAGTTTTTGGACAGGCATACGATCGTCTTTCTGCCCGAAATGCGTAGGATCGTGGTTCCGGAGGGAAGCACGATCCTGCAGGCGGTCAGGGAAGCCGGACTCGATTTCGATTCCCCCTGCGGGGGCAAGGGAACCTGCGGAAAATGCAGGGTCAGGATCATGGGCGCCTCTCCGTCCGACTACGCGGAGGCGATTGAGGGACTCGAAACCGATGAGGTCGAACGGGGCATCCGCCTCGCCTGCAGGGCCGTGGTGAGAGAGGCGATCGAGGTAGAACTGCTTTCCGCCGATGAGACTTCGTGCGTCATCCTTCAGGAATGCGGTGCCGCCGCCGGGAAAAGGAAGCGAAGGATCGATGCGCACCTTGAAAAGCGGGCCGTAGAACTGCCCCCTCCCTCCCTCGATGACCAGCGGAGCGATTTCGAGCGTCTCGCCGAAGGGCTCGCGCGAACCGGCCCGGAAGAGCACGGGAACCGCGGCGGATTCTCCGCCTCCCTCCCCGTCATCGCTTCGATTCCAGGGATTTTACGTGACGCCGGGTACCGCATCACCGTGGTCACTGAAGGAAGGGAGATCCTGGGCGTCGAGAGGGGAGATACCGCATCACTCATGCTCGGCGCCGCTTTCGATATCGGCACCACGACCATCGTCTGCTACCTCCTCGACCTGCGCACGGGAGGGGAACTCTCCGTGTCCTCATGCCTGAATCCGCAGGTGAAGTACGGGGCCGACGTGGTTTCCCGCGCAGGCTGGGCAGCTTCCTGCGAAGGGGGGACAGCGGAGCTGCAGAGGATCCTGGCCGATGCGATGAACGGCCTCCTGAGCGACTGCACGGCCAGGGCCGGGTCTGCGGCCAACGACGTCTATGCCGTTTCCGTTGTGGGAAACACCTGCATGCACCATCTCTTCCTCGGGCTTACCCCCATGCATCTGGCTAGATCTCCCTTTGTTCCCGTGGTGGTTTCCGCGCTCGACCTGCCGGCCCGTGAACTCGGACTCGGCGTTAATCCGGCCGGCCGAGTCTTTATTCTTCCAGCGATCGCCGGTTTTGTCGGCGCCGATACGGTCGGGGTTGTCCTGGCTACGGGGTTGGACAAAAGCGGGGATCTCAAACTCGTTATCGATATCGGAACCAACGGAGAGATGGTGCTGGGGTCCAGGGAGAGAATGAGCGCCTGTTCGACCGCGGCCGGCCCGGCTGTCGCGGGGGCGAATATCACATGCGGCATGAGGGGCGCCGGCGGGGCTATCGACCGCGCGCGCTTCGGGGAGGGCTTCGAGTACACGGTGATCGGCGACGAGAAACCCTTCGGCATCTGCGGTTCCGGGCTTCTCGATATCGTGGCCGGGCTTGTCCGGTTCGGCCTTGTCAACGAGAGGGGCAGGCTCCTGTCCCGCGAAGAGGCTTTGCGACTCGATAGAGACTCCGATATGAAGGATCCGCTTAACCGCACGGGTTCCGCTGCGGCCTCTATGGCACGTTTCTCGGACCGGCTGGTGACGCACGAAGGGAAGCCGGCGTTCCTCGTGGAAGACGGGCGGAGAACGGCGCACGGAAGGCCGATTCTGGTGACCGCGCAGGATGTCGGGGCGGTCCAGCTTGCAAAGGGCGCGATGGCCGCGGGAATTCGGACGCTCATGGAGGAGTACGGAATAGGGGTTTCCGAGATTCGGGAGGTGCTTCTCGCCGGGGCTTTCGGCAACTACATGGATCCCCGCAGCGCGTGCGCCATCGGGCTTATTCCCCGGGAACTTCTCGGCAGGGTCAGGGGGGTGGGCAACGCCGCGGGAGCCGGCGCCAGGGCAGCCCTGCTCTCGCAGAGGGAATTCAGGCGCGCGCAGGCCATTGCCGGAAGGATCGAGTATATCGAGCTCGGCTCCCGCTCCGGTTTTGCAAAGAAGTTCGCCGAGGGGATGCGGTTCTGATCCCCCGCGGCGCACCTTTACAGCAGTTTCGGTGGCGTGGTAGACTCGCAGGCCGGGAGCCGGTGGAAGGAAAATGGACCGCACGCCGAACGGTGAAATCGAGAAGAGACTGATCTCCGCGCTTGGCGAGCTGGACGAGGCAAGGGTACTAGACTGCGCGCGCCGCCTCCTCGACGGCGGCGCGGACAGGTTCCTCATCCTGGAGCTGCTCAAGGAGGGACTCGCGGTCGTCGGGGATCTCTACGAGAAAGGGGAATACTTCATTGCGGATCTCATCGTTTCCGGTTCCATCTACAAGGCCGTCCTGGAACTGCCGCAGATGCAGTACCGCCCCGAAGCGGGGAGACCGATCCTCGGCAGGGTGGTCATCGGAACGGTGGAAGGGGACGTGCACGACATAGGCAAGGATCTCGTACGGAGCGTGCTTTCGGCCAACGGCTTCGAGGTCGTTGATCTGGGAACGGATGTCCCGCCCGCGGTCTTCATCTCCGCCCTGCGGGAGCATCGTCCCGACATCCTGGCGCTGAGCGGGGTTCTTACCCTCGCCGTGACATCCATGGCCCGCACCATAGAGGCTGTGGCGGAAGCCGGGTACCGTGACCGGGTGAGGATCATCGTGGGAGGCATGTGCCTCTCCGAGGAACTCGGACGATCGATCGGCGCCGACGCGTACGCCAAGGATCCGTTCGCGGGGCTCGTCGCATGCAAGCTGCTTCTCCGCGAGAATCGGAAAGGGGAATCGGATGGGGATCCCCGCGTACTATAGGATCGCCAGCGAACTTCGAAAGGGGATCCTCGAGGGCAGGTTCAATCCCGGCGACCTTCTTCCCTCGGAGAACGAACTCGCCGCGGCTTTCAAATCGAGCAGGATCACCACGAGAAAGAGTCTCGGCATCCTGGAGAACGAGGGACTCATCTACGCGTGGCACGGGAAGGGATACTTCGTACAGACCCCCGATCACAATAAGTACACGATGTACTTCAAGGACCACGTCGAAGGGCTCGAGATCAAGATCCAGAAGGTCACCGTCCTGTTTCCCCAGGAGGAAGTGCGAACCGCGCTCTCGCTCAAGGAAAGCGACCGGGTCGTGTTGATCCGCAGGATCCTCATGCGGGGCGGGCTCTCCGTTGCCTGCGACGAGAAATATATCCCCTACCATCGGGGTGACCCCTTCGTTGAGACGGAGATCCGCTACGCCGACTTTCCCGACATCGTGGCAGCCAAGTCCTCGCCGTTCGCCTTTCGGACTGAGATGGAGATCGGTGTAGAGGCGGCATCCGCCGGAATGGCCCGGCTCCTCTCGTGCCCGCAGGAAGAGCCGCTCCTCGTGGTGTTCCGGTACATCATCGACATGAGCGGAAAGCGGGCGGGTTTCGAGAAAACCTACATGCGCAGGGAGTATGGAAGGCTCAAGGCGCGTTCCGGGTATATCGAGCCCGATGGACGGGACGCGGAGGAGTGCGGCGGATGACCCGGGATGGCCAGGAGCGGCCGCCGCTGGTCATCGCGTGCCGCACGATTTCCGCCGAACTCGAGCTCGCCATGAAGGAAACAGGGCATGCGTATCCTGTCAGATGGATAGATTCGGGACTCCACATCGATCCGGCGGACCTTCGCGTCCGCCTGCAGGAAGAGTTGGACGAAACGGGACGGTCCGCCGAGACGGACACGGTGCTCATGGCCTTCGGTTTCTGCGGGAACGCGATCGTGGGCCTTCGCCCCCCCTCGTTCCGCATGATCCTGGCGAAGGCGGACGACTGCATCACCATCCTCCTCGGGTCGCGGGAGACCAGGAGGGATCTGCCGGAGAGCGCCCGCACCTACTTTCTGACAAAGGGTTGGCTGGACAGCGAGCGGAATATCTGGACCGAGTACCAGGAATACGCGGAGAAACGGGGCAAGCGGTTCGCGGACAGGATCTACGGACTGCTCCTTGCCCATTACCGAAAGCTCGGCCTCATCGATACCGGGGCATATGATTTTTCCGCGTTCTACGCGAGGACTGAAATCATCGGAACGACTCTGGGGCTTTCGCGCGAGGTCATTCCGGGGGACCTTCGCCTCCTTCGAAAGCTCCTCACCGGACCGTGGGACGATGAATTCGTCATCATCGCGGCCGGAGAGACGGTTTCGGAGCACAGTCTCTACCTCGAAGAAAACAATCCAGGCGTCCTTCCCTGCGGCCACGGCCTTCCTCAGAAATAACTCCCCCGGACACGAAAACTCTCCTCGGATGAAAATTTTGGTTGACAGCGGGGGAATACCGTCTATAATGTCACTTGTAATCACAAGTTGATTCAGGGAGGACCGAAATGGTGGATCTGGACGCGTTGACCCGGAGCGTGGGGGAATTAGACGAGGTCAAGGTCAAGGATATCCTGACTTCATTCGCGGCCTCGGCACCCACCGAGGAGGAAGCCCAGAAAACCGTGGCCGCGTGCCAGAAGGGGATGGGCATCGTGGGGGATCTGTTCGAAAAGGGAGAGTATTTCGTCGGCGACCTTATTTTCGCGGGCGCTCTGCTAATGGATGCCATCGAGATCCTCAAGCCGGTCATCGGGACCAAGGGCACAGGCACGGCCGGTACGATCGTGCTTGGGACGGTGCATGGGGACATGCACGATATCGGCAAAAACATCTTTAAAAGCATGGCCGAAGCCGCGGGCTTCCTGGTCCATGATATCGGCATCGACCAGGGAGCCGACAGTTTCGTGAACAAGGTACGGGAGACCCGACCCGCCATCGGCGGGAGGAGCGGCGTGCTCACCCTCTCCATTGAGTCGATGAAGGAGACAATCCAGGCTCTCGCGGACGCCGGGCTCCGCGACGGCACGAAGATCATCATCGGAGGAAACCCGGTTACCGAGGAGGTGCGCAGATACGTGGGCGCGGACGCGTTTACGACGAACGCGGCCGAGGGAATCAAGATCTGCCAGAAGTGGGGGGCGGGAAAGCCATGAGCGACGTTAAAGACCTCCAGCGGGAACGAACCGAGATCCACAACGACGTGGTCAGCAACCGGATTCCGAAACGGGTTCCGGTCAGCATCAGCCTCAACCTCGAGGTCGTGGCAGAGTACGGAAACCTGGACCTTATGCAGGCGCAGTGGAATCCCGCCATCCTGGAACCCGCCGCGGACCGGATCTGCGGCGAGGTCTACTCGGATATCTGCGTCTTCGGAGGTTCCATCAGGTTTCCGTCGTACTACCAGATCCTCCGTTCGCAGTCCTTCCGGATGGCTTCCAACGGAGTCATCCAGCATCCGGAGGTCGTGGGCATGCTTCCCGATGAGTACGACAGCCTCATCGAAAGCCCGTACGATTGCATCGTCGAGAAGATCCTTCCCCGCCAGTATAAGTCCCTCGATCTATCAGGGGGGTTCGAGACCGCGATCAGCCTCACGAAGAGCCTCCTCGCCTACAACGCCGAGTTCACGCAGTGGGGCGGGATCAAGGCGAGACTCGTGGAGAAGTACGGGTATTACAACGGCGAGATCCTCGTGGGCGGATTCAGCGAGGCTCCGTTCGACTTCGTAGCTGATCAGCTGCGCGGATTCCGCGGCATCAGCATGGATGTCCGAAGGATTCCAGAAAAAGTGAAGGCTGCCTGCGACGCGGTGTACCCTCTCATGCTGAAGCGGGGGATCCCCGCCAACCCGCGGGGTTCCGTGTTTCTGCCCCTGCACATGCCGACCTTTATGAGGGAGAAGGACTTCGCGGAGCTGTGGTGGCCCAGCTTCAAGCGGATGGTCGACGAGTACGCGTCGATGGGTTTTCACTGCAAGCTCTTCTGCGAACACGACTGGATGCGCTATCTTGACTATCTCGCCGACCTTCCGACGGACACCATGATGACCTTCGAGCTGGGAGATCCGAAGCTCGTCAAGGAGAAGCTCGGGAAAAAGCACATCATCATGGGGATGTACCCCATCATGAACCTGAAGACGAAGACCCGGCGGGAATGCGTTGACGAGGTCAAGAGGTATCTCGACATCCTGGCTCCGGGAGGGAAGTACATCTTCGGCTTCGACAAGAACCCGCTCCTGTTCAGCGACATCGATCTGGAGAACCTGAAGGCGGTGACAGAGACGGTCCGGGACTATGGCGTGTATCGCAACGCTGGCGAAACCGCGGGCCTGGCGTTCAGGAAAGAGGATTACAGGGCTGTTCCATGGACCATGCCCAAGAGCCGCTACTATAAATCGTGGGAAGAGTACAAGGCCGCCGATCCCGAGGTATCTGAATTCGGCAGAGCCAGGCTCCAGGGTCTGGAGGACACGGTGTTCAATTTACTGGTGTACCTTCTCCTGTAAGGGGCGTCCAATCCCAAAGAAGCGTTATCACATACATCTCATTGGAGGACGACATGATCATTATCGGAGAGAAGATCAACGGTGCGATTCCCGCTGTCGCCGAGGCGATCGAGAAGAGGGATGATGAGTACATCCGCTCCCTTGCCAGGAAACAGGTCGAATGCCGTGCCGACTACCTGGATATCTGCGCGGGAACGAGACCGGAACTCGAGTATGACGCCTTGTGCTGGCTCATCGACCTCGTGCAGGAGACCGTGGAGGTTCCCCTGTGCGTGGACAGCCCCAATCCGCGCATCTTCGAGAAGGTGCTCCCTCGGGTGAAGAGGAAAAACGGGATCATCAACTCGGTATCCATGGAAAAGGACAAGTGCGAAATCGTCTTTCCGCTCATCGAGGGGACCGACTGGCAGGTGATCGCGCTCACCTGCGACAACGGCGGCGTTTCCTGCGGAACCGAACAGAAAGTGGCGATCGCGGACCGGATCGTCGAGAAAGCGGCCGGCTACGGCATCGGGCCCGAGAGGATCTATGTCGATCCCCTCGTCCTAGCCCTTTCCACGGCGAATGACTCGATGCTCGCCTTCATGGACGCGCTTCGGCGGATCAAGGAGAGGCATCCTACCATCAAGTCCACATCCGGGCTCTCGAACATCTCCTTCGGCATGCCGTACCGCAAGGCGATCAACGTGGGTTTCCTCATCCTCGCCTTGTCAGCGGGCATGGATTCCGCCATCATTGACTCGACGAACAAGGACACCTACGCGGCGATCCTCTCCGCAGAGGCGCTCCTGGGCAAGGATCGGTACCTCCGGAATTACATCAAGGCGTTCCGGGAGGGGAGGATCGGCCCGGTCAAGGCGGGCGCGTAGGGGGCGGAATGGCCGTGTACACTGCCGCGCAAACCGCCGCGCCCGCGTCCACACTCATAACCGGAGGTCATGCGAAATGGAGATGTCTTTTTTCAGTCCCGCGGAAATAGCCGAGAACCTGGCGGAAACCGCCCGCAAGAAGGCGGCGCTCTCTCCCCTGAAGCAGTTCCTGCTGGGGATCCTCGCGGGCGCTTTTATCGCTTTCGCATCGGAGGGCTCCAATACCGCCATACACACCATCGCCTCGATCGGAGTGGCAAAGGCGCTCGCGGGAGCGCTCTTCGCGACCGGCCTCATGCTGGTCGTCATCGCCGGCGGGGAGCTGTTCACCGGCAACTGCCTCATGAGCATGGCTGTCGCTGACCGCAGGATCTCACTTGGAGCAATGCTCCGAAACTGGTTCTTCGTCTATGTCGGCAACTTCGTCGGTTCGGTTCTCCTCGCCTTTCTCATCGTCAATTCGGGCCAGCTCAACTTCACCGGCGGCGCTCAGGGCGGTTTTACGATCAAGCTCCACGGTTACAAGC
>CAZPZF010000014.1:0-12823 GCA_964590705.1 uncultured Spirochaetales bacterium
GAGGTGATGGTCCCCCGTATCGATGTCATCTTCATCGCGGCGGATACGGATTTCAACGGCATCATCGAAATCGCCACATCGTGCGGGCATTCACGATTTCCCGTGTACAAGGACACGATCGACAACGTTATAGGCATCCTCTACGTGAAGGATATGCTCAATTTCATCAATCGCGCTGATAGCTGTGTCCTCGAGAATATCATCAGGAAACCCTATTTTGTCCCGGAAAGCAAACGACTCGACAGCCTTCTCCGGGAATTTAAGAGACGCCGCGTCCATATCGCCGTAGCCGTCGACGAGTACGGCGGAGTATCCGGCATCGTGTGCATGGAGGATATCATCGAGGAGATCGTCGGCGACATCCAGGACGAATTCGACAACGAAACTGAAGAGATCATCCAGCTTGGCGAAGGGGCGTTTCTCTGTGATGCTCGCGTTGACATAGAGGATCTGAACCGGGTCGTTGGGATATCCATCCCTGAGGAGGACTTTGATACCCTCGGCGGATACGTTTTCGACCTCTTTGGCAAAATACCGGCAAAATACGAAAAAATCACGCGCGGCGGAGTGGAGTTCATCATTCAGGAAATGGATGGGCACAAGATCAAGACGGTCAAGCTCGTGAAAAAGGGAGAGGCTGCGGGTGAATAGGTGGATACTGGTTTTCCTCATTCTCTTGTCCGTACCTCCAATCGCTTCAGCCGAACAGGCGGGAGAGTCTATCGTCGCCCTGTATCGCAAAGGACTCGCGGCCCAAAACGAGGAGGCGTACTACACCGCCATAGAAGCCTATCGGGGGTGCCTGGAGAGGAACCCGGTATATATGGAACCGATCGTTGGTCTCGCGCAGTGTTATTTCGCACTCGAGGAATACGATGAGGCCCTCATCTACGCAAAAAAGGCACGATCTTTAAATATGAACGACATTCCCTTGATGATCCTCCAAGGAAGAATCCACATCGGGTTAAGGGAATATGAAAATGCGTCTGCGCTTTTTACCGCCGTATCTTCACGGCAGCCGAACAATACGGACGCTGAACTAGGCGTTGCCGAGCTGGCCCTCGCTCAGGGCAAGATCGAGGTAGCAAAATCCCGGTTCCTCGAGGCTTTGCGGATGAATCCGGAGAACAGGCGGGCCCTCCTCTCACTGGTCATGCTGTACGACAGCCAGAGGGATTTCAGAAAAGCCGAGGAATACGCACGACTCGCCGTTTCGCTGTACCCGGGAGAACCCGAAGTCCGTATCGTGGCGGCGGAGCACTATCTCGCAATGGGAAAATACGCCGATGCTGAGGGGCACGTCTCGTTCGCTCTGTCGGTGAAGCCGGAATATCCAAAAGGGCTGCGGATGTACGGTTCGATCCTCCTCGACACGGGAAGATACCAGGAAGGGGCCGAAACCCTCGAGAGACTCCTCAGGGCAAATCGGGACCAGCCGAGGGTCTGGCACGATCTCGCAAACGCGTACCTGATCCTCGGCAGGCCGAACGACGGGTTGAACGCCTTTCGGACTTCGCTGCAGCTGAAGCAGGACGAGGAGATCACCAGATACGCCTACGAATACGCGCTGATCGACCTTACGGAAATGAAATCGCCTCTCCGGCAAGCGGCGGCGCAGTATCATTTCACCAGGGCGGCAGGCTTCAAGGAACGGAACCTCTCCGAGAAGGCGCTGAACGAGTATCGGAGGGGGCTCATGATCGATCCCTATTCCAAGAACGGCAGACTCGGGTACGCGCAGATCTTCCTCGAACGAGGTTTGACCGGAAAATACGTCGCGGAACTGCAGATCCTCACAGAAAACAACCAGGGAGACCGGAACATTAACGACTCCCTCGAAATTCATACGAGCCTACTCGAGGCGAGCGTTTCCCGATCATGGGGCATCGATCAATACACTCTCGAAAAGAGTTCCTATTCGTTCTCGCTCTTCGCCAATCCATCCGCGTCAAATCTTGAATGCTTTCGCGCAGAGGAAGTCCTGTGCAGGGTGCTTGCCGATCTCTTTCGGAGATACGAGAACCTGTCGCTCGTCAACGAACAGAAAATAACCGCTTCCTACGCGGAGGCCTTTAAGATCGCGCGAACGGAGGGAAGCGACTATTTTACGATATTCACGTTCGCAGAAGGAGAGCGTTTCTTCACGGTCAAGGCGAAGACCTATCTCTCGGCGACCGGGGTGGAGTTGTCCACGGTCACTGTGCAGAGAACGGGAAACGACCGCATACAGGAAGCCTTATCCCGGTGCGTTTCCAATATCCACGCCGTTCTTCCCGTTTTCGGCCGCATCCTGGAACGCAGATTCGACAAGGCTGTGGTCGATATCGGCAGCGATGATGGAATCTCGACCGGGAACGTGCTTGGAATCATTAAGAACCGGGAACTTGAGCTCCAGAAGGACAGATTCGGCTACACCTACGATAAGGAGGATCTGATCGGCGATTTCACCGTATCCAGACTCGACGAACTGGTGAGCGAGGGCACTCTCGCGAGCAATTCCTTCTTCGATATGATCAACCCGGGAGACTACGTCATCTTCAAGCTTCCCGAACCGCCTGCGGAACCGCCGCCCCAGGAGGAACGTCGTAATCTTCTTCAGAGGATATTTGGGTTGAAATAAGGGGAAAATTGACAAGAAAAAAGCGATATCCTATAGTTGTCCTGTGCAAATCACGCCGCCCAATGCCAGAGGAGGAGTATCATGAGAATAGCGATTAACGGTTTCGGGAGAATTGGAAGAAACGTCTTCAAGATCGCCCTTGAACGGAGAGGGGTAGAATTCGTCGCCATCAACGACCTTACCGACCCTAAAACCCTCGCCCATCTGCTCAAATACGACTCGAATTACGGTGTTTACGGGAAACGGGTGGAGACATACGATAAAGGAATAATCGTCGATGGAAAGAAGATCGTCGTAACAGCGATCAAGGAGCCGAAGCTGCTTCCTTGGAAGGATCTTGGCGTGGATATCGTCGTCGAATCAACCGGGAAATTCAGGAGCGCTTCCAGCCCAAAGGGCGGTTACCGCGATCACCTGGACGCAGGAGCAAGGAAGGTCATCCTCACGGTTCCGGCCAAGGATGAACCAGACAGGACCGTCGTGATGGGAGTCAACGATTCTGATATCAAGAGCACGGACCTCGTCCTTTCGAACGCCTCCTGCACCACAAACTGCCTGGCTCCCGTGGCGAAAGTCCTTCACCAGAGGTTCGGAATCGAGAAGGGCCTTATGACGACCGTACACGCCTATACAAACGATCAAGTCATCCTCGACCTTCCCCACGAGGATCTGAGAAGGGCACGGGCTGCGGCACTATCGATCATTCCCACGACCACCGGCGCGGCAAAGGCGGTTGCCCTCGTGATTCCCGAACTGAAGGGGAAGCTCAACGGCATCGCACTCCGGGTCCCCGTACCTACGGGTTCGATCGTCGATCTCTCCGTCATCCTCGTCAAGGACGCCACCGTGGAAGAGGTCAACGCCGCGATGAAAGAGGCGGCCGAGACCCAGCTCAAAGGGATCCTTCAATACACCGAAGATGAGATCGTCTCCGTCGATATCAAGGGCAACACATATTCCTCTATCTTCGACGCCAAGTCGACCATGAAACTCGGCGAGCGTTTCTTCAAGGTCCTTGCCTGGTATGACAACGAATGGGGGTATTCCAGCAGGGTCGTCGATCTCGCCGAAAAGATCGGCTGAACGAGGAAGCGCGTATGGGTCTCAGAACTTTAAAGGATATGGATCTCAGGAACAAGCGCGTTCTCGTACGAGTCGATTTCAACGTCCCGATCAAGAACGCGGTAATCAAGGATGACACCCGGATACGGGAATCCCTGCCGACCATCCGGCACATCCTCGCGCAGGAAGGGGCGCGTTGCATCCTGATGAGTCACCTCGGGAGGCCTGACGGCGAGAGAGACCCCGCGGCCTCTCTCGCTCCCGTGGCAAAACGCCTTGGGGAACTTCTCGGTCTTTCCGTGCGTATGGCGAATGACTGCGTCGGTCCGGAGGTCGAGAATCTTTCTCGTTTGCTCCCGCCCGGCGGCGTTCTCATGCTGGAGAACGTCCGTTTCCACGGGGGCGAAACCAAGAACGACCCCGCCTTAGCGCGTCAGCTCGCCGCGCTGGGCGATATATACGTCAACGACGCGTTCGGCACCGCGCACAGGGCCCATGCCTCCACTGAGGGAGTGGCCCATCTCCTTCCCTCGGCGGCAGGCTTCCTCATAGAGAAGGAGGTGCGGTTCTTCTCTCTGCTTCTTACCAATCCGGAAAAACCCTTTGTCGCGATCATCGGCGGTGCAAAGATCTCCACGAAGATCGCCGTCCTCAAGTCCCTCATGAGAACCTGCACGACCATGATAATCGGAGGCGGAATGGCGTATACCTTTCTGAAAGCCGCTGGGCACGGAATTGGCAAGTCCATGTACGAACAGGAGTACCTCACAACTGCGGAGGATATTCTCACGGCGGCCCGCGCCAACGGCGTGAACATCATTCTCCCCGTCGACCACATAGGCGCTTCCGAATTCTCCGCCGACGCGAAGGCGGTGCCTGTTGATGACGTGGACATCCCGGAGAACCTGCTCGGCATGGACGTCGGAGCCAAGACCCTCGCGTCGTACGCGAAGGCGATAGAAAACGCCGGTTCCGTTGTTTGGAATGGACCGGTCGGCGTATTCGAATTCTCCCAGTTTGCCCAGGGTACGCTGACGGTCGCGAAAATGGTGGCTGCCTGCAAGGGCACAACGGTCGTCGGCGGCGGAGACTCCGTTGCCGCGGTGAATTCCTTCGGGCTGAGCGAGAAGATCGATCATGTCTCAACCGGAGGCGGCGCTTCGTTGGAATTCCTGGAAGGGAAAACGCTTCCGGGAATCGCCGCTCTTCAGTAGCGTTTCGGGGTACGAAGGAGGAAAGCCACATGCGAAGACCTTTGATGTGCGGCAACTGGAAGATGAACCTGAACATTCGCGAGGCGGCCGAACTCGCGGTATCACTCGTCGAATCCCTCAAGAACTTCCCTGGTGTTGACGTAATGGTCGCCCCGGCGTTTCCTCATCTAACAGCCGTGGCTGACATCCTCCGATCTTCCCGGATCGCCCTCGGAGCTCAGAACATGTGCGCGGCCAGATCCGGAGCGCATACGGGAGAGGTATCGCCCCTGATGCTCCGGGATATCGGGGTGAGATACGTCATCCTGGGACATTCCGAACGTCGGCATGTTTATGGAGAGACGGATACGGGGATAAACGCAAAGATGGTCACCGCTGTTGAAGAAAAGCTCTGCGCCATTCTCTGCGTCGGCGAGACCTGGACCGAACGAGAGGCTGGGAGGATGGAGCAGGTTGTCCTCGGCCAGCTCCGCGAGGGGCTGAAGGGGATTTCCCGCGCCGCCCTTGAATCCGTGGTGATCGCCTATGAACCGGTCTGGGCCATCGGAACGGGGAAAACCGCGACTCCCGAAGACGCCCAAGCCGTGCACCTCTTGATCAGGAAGGAATTGTCCTCACTCTATGACGCCGAAACCGCGGATACGATGCGCATCCTGTACGGAGGATCGGTAAAGCCTAACAATATCGCCGGTCTCATGGCCATGCGGGACATAGACGGAGCTCTCGTCGGCGGCGCTTCTCTCTCAGCCGCTCAATTCACTGAAATCGTGAGGTACGCAAAAACCGCCTGAACTGATTCGAACCTGCAGGGGTATGCCGCTTGGAGAATTGCGTCCTTGCTTTTTTTCCGTCAAACAGATATAACGGATCAACTTGTACTACGTATGGAGATTGTTTTATGAATGTTATCGGCGTAATCATGACGATTCTCTTCGTTCTCGGATCGATCCTCCTCATCATCGTAGTCCTCCTCCAGGACGAACAGGGAGATGGAATAGGAGGTCTGTTTGGGGGCGGAAGCAATTCCGCTTTCGGTTCCAGATCAGGAAACGTACTTACGAGATTCACCTCCATCCTGGGGGCTTTCTTCCTGATCTGCTCGTTCGGTCTAGCGTGGATCAATAAAACCTCCGAAAAAGGGGATATCCTCGGAGCAGCGCGCAGGGAGATGGCGCAGGAAACAACGGAATGGTGGACCGTTCCGGAAAACACGGCCGCTCCGGAGGCTCAGGAAGCTCCTGACGCTCAGGAATGACGTTTCACGGCCTACCCAGACCAATCGATGAAGATAGCAGTCATATACTTCGGCAGAACCCAGAACAATAGAGCCGAGACGGTCTCTCGGAGGATCGCCTGGGCACTCGAAGGCAAGGGTCACACCGCGCATTTGATCAACGGGTTTCACGATGTCAATGTCAACATCACCATGTACGAATCCGTCACGGTCGGGATCAGCTCCCTCTGGGACATTCTTTTTCCATCGCGAGATCTTACGAGCTTCTTTTCGAAAGCGGGCATTCTGGTCGGAAAGATCTGCTATCTCTTCCACCCAAAGTTTCCCCTTATACGCGTCCTATCGAAACGCCTCAAGGCTTTTCTTGAGCATGAGGGAATGATTCTCGCCGACACATTTCCTTTTTCCATCGATCTTTCCCCGTTTGTGGCCACTTTTCCCGCATTGACAGAGAAAAATTGGCTTGGTAGTGTTACATATCGTGAGAATAGAGTGTTTTCTCGGTGATTCCGTTCCGCTTAGTCAGAAAATCGCTTTCCAGGGAGTCCAAAGTGTATAGAGGGATACGTTCGACAATCGGCACATGCCTGCTTTTTCTGGTTTCGGCAGTCGTTGCACATTCGGAGGTGATAGACCGCCCTGTAGCGACAATCAACCTGATCCGTCCGGAGATGATATCCGCGAAGCAGTTGAATTCCAGAGTCGAGCTCCTGAACATGCAGAGAAGGGCGCAGAACGCGGCACCGCTCACTCTTGAAGAAAAAAAGGAACTCCTACGGACAATGATCACCGAACTCCTTATCCGGCAGGCAGCAGAAAAAGATAAAATCATCGTCACCGACACGGAAGTCAACGCTGCGGTCCAGAAATATAAAAACGCCGCCGAATTACAGCTCGGGGTCACACTTACGGAAAAGCAGTTTGCCGATCTCGTTTTGTCTCAAACGGGCTTGGTATGGGAAGAGTACGTGAAGCAGCTAAAAACGCAGATTCTTCAGCAGAAATACATCACTCAGAAGAAGCAGAGCCTCTTCGCCTCCGTACCGATGCCGACGGACGCCGAGATCGAGGCGTTCTACCGGGATAATGCGACTCAGTTCACGAACCCAGAAATCATCCGATTCAGCCACATCTATATCGATACGAGGACGCTTTCGAATCAGGACAAACCGAAGGCGCTTGAGCGGGCGGAAGCCGCCAACCGGGACGTGCGGAACAGCGGAAAGACCTTCGAACAGCTCGTCGCTCAGTATACCGATGACGTGTCCTCGAGGTATAACGGGGGAGACTTCGGATTTCTCGCACGAAACGACCAACGCGCCATCGCGATCCTCGGCAAACCCTTCTTCGACGCGGTTTTCGCCCTTTCCGTCAATTCGGTGAAGGGGGTGATCGAGTCCAATATCGGATACCACATCGTCAAGGTGACGGCCCACTACGATCCAAAGCTCCTCAAGATCGACGATCCGATCGATCCGGCGAGTGAAGTAACGGTGAGAGAATACATCCGCAATGGCCTTTTACAACAAAACCAGGAAAAGGCCTTCATCCGGGCGGTGGAGGAGATCTCCAAAGAACTGTACGCGCAGGGCAATGTGGTGATATTCGAGGAAAATATCCAGTAGAATATATGGGATCTCGGAGAAAAGGGAGAATACTGGCGTTTCAGGCATTGTTCAGCTGGGATTTCACCCATGCGCCGTGGGAAGAACTGTCCGATTTTCCCTGGTTCGATCTTGAAAAACGCGAGGCATCCGGCGAAGACACTCTCCTCTTCGCGCGCCTCATCCTCAAGGGGACCCTCGACAACATCGAGGAGGTGGATCGGCGCATCAAGAGCCACCTCGAGAACTGGGACTTCGACCGACTCTCTCGGGTCGACCTCTCCATACTCCGAATGAGTGTATACTCCCTCTGCTATCAGAAGGACATCCCTCCGACCGTAACAATCGACGAAGCGATCGATATCGCGAAGGAATACAGCACGGACGAATCATATCGATTCATCAACGGTGTCCTCGATGGAATTCACAAAGGCCTCAAGGAAACGATATGAGGATCTCCCGGAAGGCGCTTATCATGGGCGCCTCCGCAGTCATCGTCCTCCTCTCCTTTTTTTTCACCGTGATCCTCATCAGACGGATGGTAAACCGGTCGGAGGCAGTCACGATCCTATCGGAGGTAGACCGGCGCATCGCATCCGGAAGCTTTGACGAGGCTGCGGACGTCCTTCTCCGCTGCCTGAGACTCAAGGGGATCTCAATGGATCCCTGGATGCGTTTCCTTAAACGGGCCCATTCGATCGCCCGCCACACGGGGAACTACGCGGTGCTCCACGCCATCGCCGACCATGCCAGCGTCGATCTCCCGGGAAACAAGACTCTCATCGCGTTGGACACCTACGCTCTTCTCAGGATGGAAAAATACCAGGAGGCCTTCCAACGGTCGAAAAGCCTCGCCAATGATCACAGATTCGAAACAGTGATCGCGGAAGCACAGATAGGCGCGGGAATCCTCGACTATGACGCCGAGAGCGTCAGAAGGGGAGTGCGGAGCGTCATCCTGCAGACAACCACATCGCGAGATCCCGATATCCTCCTTACTGCCGCCCGGGAAACCGGAGACAACAGGTTCTACCTTGACGGAGCGCTTCTCCTCATGGAGAGCGATCAGGCCTCTCGCGCAGTCGAGTTGGTGAAGAACCGCTCTCTCGACCCCTGGCCGGTCCTTTCTCTCCTGATTCTCTACGACAGCGGATACCTCGAGGAAGCCAAATACTACTTTCAGCTCCTCGACGTGATCAGCGCAGACGTCCCGGATGAAGTGGCATTGCTGAGGGGAGACATCGCCGTGCGCTCCGGAAATCAGGAAGAGATACGTACGGTCTACGGCGATATCATCCGGAACGACCCGACGCTTTCCTGGATTCCCTATTTCAACGTGAGCCTCTTGGACAAATCCCTGTCATGGGATGAACGCATCGCCATGGCCGAAAAAGGGCTTGCGTATTTCCCCACGGCTGAGGAACTCGTCCTTCTTCTTGGCGGCTTCTATGAGAATACAGGAATGCCAGACGCGGCAGCAGAAACGTATAGACGCTTTCTCGATAGCGGGCATGAAAGCCCGAAGGTCGGATTCGCATTCGACATACTCTCCCTTGGAAAGGATACGGGAAGATTCGAAGCGGCCGCATGGAAGCGGTTGTCTTCCCCGATATCCGCGCTCCCTCCGGAGGAGATCCTTCGCTATTTCACATGGTATCTTATGGGAACGCGCTCATACCAGGAGGCTTTGAATGTTCTGAAACAGGCGTCTGCACGCTATTCCTCCGAGTGGATCCCCGTCCTTCTCGGGATCGCATACGCGGCGCTGGGAGACTATACGGAAGCTGAGCTTTCTCTCGCGGCAGCGGCCGCGTGTACGCGCTCCTGGGAGGTCTGGTTTGACTACGCCCTGGTCCAGGGCAGGCTCGGAAAAAACGCGGAGGCCGCGGCTTCGATTCGCAACGCCGTCTCGCTCGCCATAGAGGAAGATCGGGAAAGCAGGGGAAAACTCTACGCCTACCTCTCCGCCTATCTCTACAGGCAGGGCTCGATCGATTCGGCCAGGCGGGAATACCTCTACGCGAACGAACTGGCGCCCGAAGATCTGGAGACGATCCTCATGAAAAGGATTCTTGAAGGGGGAAAGTAAATATGATACCGTTTTTTATCAGTCCCATGACAACCAAAGAGCTTGCATGACATGATACGCCTGAAGACAAGTGAAGAGATCGAGAGGATCCGGCAATCCTGCCGATTGCTCGTTGAAACCTATGAAGCGATCATTCCTCTTGCCCAGCCGGGTGTCACGACAGCCGAACTGGACAAGGCGGCGTACGATTACATCGTGAAGAGGGGAGGCAAACCTGCGTTCCTCAACTACCATGGGTATCCGGCGACTCTCTGTACCTCGGTGCACGAAACGCTCATCCATGGCATCCCTTCCAAACGAAAGCTCAAACCGGGAGACATCCTGAGCCTCGATCTTGGGATAGACCTCGGAGGCTATTTCAGCGACGCGGCGCTCACCCTGCCCATCGGTACGATCACGCCGGAAGCCAGGCGGCTCCTTGCCGTAACGCGGCAGGCCCTGTATGACGGAATCGAGCAGGCGAAAGCCGGAAACAGGATACGGGATATATCGAGAGCGGTTTTCAACCGTGCGAACTCGAACGGATACGGCGTCGTCAGGGAATACTGCGGACACGGCGTCGGTTTCGCCGTTCACGAGGATCCTCAGATTCCGAATTACGTGGGTGGCGGACCGAACACACGCATCAAGCCTGGAATGGTCCTGGCTATAGAGCCCATGATCAATATGGGTGAGGATGAAATCGTCCTCCGCGACGACAACTGGACGGTCGAGACAGAGGACGGAAGTCTTTCCGCCCATTTCGAGCATACCGTTGCCGTGTTTGAGGACCATACGGAAATTTTGACCAGAATGGATTCCGGCATCCTGTGAACGGAGGAAGCTCAGTGAAGAAAACATCCGGATTCATCGCCGGCTTGGTACTGATTCCCCTGCTGACACTCCTGGCGTCGTGCCTTTCGTTTCAAGAAGATCGCTCCCTCTTCTCGCTTCAGGAGCAATACCGGAGGATCTCGAGCAATACCCTTCCCGTCATCGTGGAGATCACGACTGTTGAAATCGCCAGGCAGCAGATTCCTAACTCCCGGGGATGGCCGTGGGATTTCATGTATCCTGACGACGAGGGGCAGGCAGGGAATGGGCAGGAACAGGAGAGGGAATACCGGAGCGAGGGAGTAGGATCGGGAATCCTCATCGAGCGTACCGGAGAAACCGTGTGGGTGGTTACGAACTACCATGTCGTCGAGAACGCGGAGCGCATCTCCGTCCGGCTGTACGACGGCAGCGTATACGCCGGCAGTCTGCGGGGCTACGATAGCAGGAAGGATATCGCGTTGATCGGAATCATGGTGCCTGATCGAGAGATCCCCCTCGCGAAAACGGGGAATTCTGACACCCTCGAGGTAGGAGATTTCGTTCTCGCGGCCGGTCATCCTTTCGGCTACTCCTTTTCGGTCACGACGGGAGTGGTGAGCGCGCTCCATCGCAGCGGCCCCACCGACGTGAGCGATTTCATCCAGACCGACGCGGCCATCAACCAGGGCAACTCGGGCGGAGCCCTCGTCAATCTCCGTGGGGAGATCATCGGGATTAATACGTGGATAACGACCCCGACCGGGGGAAGCATCGGACTCGGATTCGCCATCCCCATCAACAGCGTGAAAAGAGTGGTTCGCGATCTTGTCGAATACGGTGAGGTCAGGTACGCCTGGCTCGGGGCGAGCGTTTCCAACATCGACGCCGATATCGCGGCCAGCCTTGGGCTCTACAAGGGAAAGGGGGCGTTCATCGCGCAGGTTTTCGACGAATCCCCCGCGGTGCAAAGCGACATACTCCCCGGGGATATCGTAACCGTGATCGCGGGAAAGCCCATCGAGACCGCGGACGATCTCATTAGGGTCATCGGGGAGCTCTTCCCGGGAGACACGGTGACCATCGGCTTCTACAGGGAAGGTACGTATCGTGAACGGAACGTCGCCCTCGAAATTCGCAAGAAAGACGAGGAAATACTGAAGGGTACGTACTGGCCTGGAATCTCCGTATACCCGTTGACCGCCGAAATTTCTGCGGAACTCGGCCTCTCAGAGGCGGAAAACGGGATTCTCGTGTACGAGGTGATGAAGGGAGCTCCTTTTTCCCATGGCGGAGTCCGGATCAACGATATTATCCAGGCTGTCAACGGCCATCCGGTCAACAATCTGATGGACTTTTACCGTCTCCTGAACGATAAAGAATATATGGAGCTCAAACTCGCACTCCTGCGCAACGGCCAAAGAACAACCGTCACCGTGACCAGGGCCCGAGCCCAGGGCCGGCAGGGGGTCCGGTGACATGGAAAAGGATTTCCTTCCCTATGACACCGTGCGGAACAACGCCATACGCCTCGCGTACACGATCTATCGGGACGCTTTCATCCCCGATGTCATCTATGTGCTTCTGCGCGGCGGGGCGTATATTGGAAACGTGATCAGCGAATACTTCAAGGCGGTGAGGAAAAAAACGGACCGGCCCATCTTCTATGCCGCCGTCGTTGCCAGGTCGTATACGGGAATCCGCAACCAGCAGGAAGTCATGGTGGACGGCTGGACCTACCACCCGGACTATCTCAGGAACGGAGACAGGGTTCTCCTCGTCGATGACATCTTCGATACGGGGCGAACCATCAACCACCTCTCCGAAATCATCATGGCAAAGGGCATACCCAGGAAGGACCTCCGCGTGGCGGTCCACGACTACAAGGTGTCAACCTATCTCAAGGCGCAGATGCCGATACAACCGGATTACTACTGCAGGAAACACATCATCGCCGATCCCCGCTCAGACAAGTGGATTCATTATATGAGCCACGAACTTATCGGCTTGACGCCGGCGGAACGCGAGGTTCACTATATCAAGAACGACCCTGACCTTGCGGAGGCGCTTCAGATTTTCCAGGAAGAATGAGGATCAAACGGAATGAGATTTCGGGCATGTTCGATTGCGGCGTTGGCTATTGTTCTGACCGCGGTGATAGGCGCACAGGAAATAACCTATTCTCACAAGCCCGGCTTTTACCACGCA
>CAZPZF010000014.1:12846-25453 GCA_964590705.1 uncultured Spirochaetales bacterium
CCCGCTTCCGTACCGTCTCACCTTCTCGTTCCCCGACAGTCTCTCCCCGCGCGAGATTCCCTATACGCGTTCGCTTGAATTGACCGCGCTCCAGGGGGAAAGGAGAACCTATCGGCTCCTTCTCGCCGTCTATGAAGGAGAAACCCTCCTATCGAGGCGCGAAGAAACGTGGACGATCGACAAGGACGCGCCGGAACCTCCCGTTCTGTCAATTCCTTCTGGCGAATATCCACGCGACGTTTCTTTCGTTTTCACTGTTCCGGAGAAGGACGCCTCGGTATGGTACTCCATCAACGAACGGGTTGAGGAAGCCGTGAGGTGGAACGGCAGACCCGTTCTCCTCCCGTACCGGCAAGGAGTCCGCTCCGAATACCACATCGTCTCCTATATCGTCGATTCCGCGGGGAACTGCAGCATGCCATCGTACCATCTCTTCGTAACGGGGAAGCAACCTGAGAGAGAGCAGTCGCTTTACGTGTTGAGCCCGCTGCCTGGCGTCTATCTCACTCCGCAGCTTCTCGTGATCGACAGCAACGGCTATGAATGGGTACGGTATATCATCGGCACCGGAGATCCGGTAAAGGAGGGGACATATTACAACGGACCCGTCCTTATCCGGAACACAGGAGCGGTTTCCCTCTCTATCGCCGCCATGCCGATCGGCGGGAAAACACCCCTGGTCAAGAATATCCCGTATACGGTCAGCGACACCGATCGGAACCAGATGGGAATCTCTCCCTCTCCGCCTCAGGGAATCTATACGGAGGGAATCACGATATCCCTCCCTTCGGGGGGTACTATCACGTTCGACGAGCGGACTCCTGGGAAGACCGACCAATCCTCGGAGCAGCCTGTCCAGCTGACAGGGGTACCGAACGGAGTCAGGGTCATCCCCGTCAACTATCGTGATGGAGCATCCTCCTCTTCGGATGATGTGCGCTACCGCTGGACCTATGTCATCGATCAGCGCGCTCCTGACAAGCCGACCATTGTCGTGGACGGAGATCTCCCGTTGACAGCAGACACCTTCATCACGATCAGGGGGCCGTCGTACGGAACGACCTTTTACACCACAGACGGAACGACGCCTGATCAGACCTCCAATCGGTATACGTATCCTTTCCGGCTGCTCATTCCAGAGGCGGGAACAGGATCGATCCTCGTACGCGCCGTTTCGATTTCTCCCTCGGGCGTCAAAGGCGAGGAGGTGAGCGCCCTCATCCCGTACGACAGGGATGAACCGGAAGCCCCCGTTGTCCGCGCGATCAGGCGAGGACAGCGTAATGGATCGTTCGAAATCACCGCGGAACCAGATTTCGGCTGCAAACTCATCTATGAGATCGCCTTTAACGGCTCGATTCCCGCCGACCCGGATGCAAGATCCCCGATCATCGGCAGTACGTTCACCGTGTCCATGCCATACGGGATGGACGGAATCGCGACCCTCAAACTCGCGTCCCGTGACAGCGCAGGCAACGTATCGGCTCCAACGGAAACCCTGAGCCTTCCCATCGACCTGTGCCCGCCTTCCACGCCGATCATAACAGTCGAGAACGACCGTATTGTGATTACGGGAGAAGCGTCGATCTTTTATACGATCTCGACGAATGGTTCCCCGCTAGGACTTCCCACGGGAAAATCGCGCGTGTACACGCAGCCGATCCCGCTGCCCCTCAAGGAAGGTGAACTGAATTCCATCGCTGTACAAGCGAGATCAATGGATGCCGGCGGCAATTACAGCGATCTGGCCGGTCCTTTCCTCATACAACGTGATCTTCGGACCCCCTCTCTTCCCCCTCTGACCTCCCTTCTCCGTGAACGGCTGTACAACGCCCCTGTCTCCATTCCGATTCCCCCCGCCTCATTCACCGTCAGATACGAGGTTACGACCGATGGCTCCGACCCGCCTGATCCGGTCTCCGCGTCTCCGAAGGCAGAAGGAGGCAGGCTGGTCTTCGAGGGGCGAGAGGGGGCGACGGTTCCCTATGCCGTTAAAATCGCACCCTTCACCGGAGAATCCAGGGGAAGGATCGATTTCTTCCGCTTCACGATTGACAGGGAAGCTCCAGAGATGCCGGTGCCGGTCGGTTTCCCGGAATCCGGCGTCGTCGAGACACCGGTCAAAGTCATGGTGAACCGACAGGAGGGAATCCTGCTGTACCGCGTCAGAATCGATGAACCCATCACGATCAGCGAAGACCGCCTGTTCGCCGAAGAGAATCTCTGGAATGGCGAGGATACTCTTACCGCAGTCCCAGGGCAGACCGTAACCGCGTATTTCTTCTTCGGGGCCGAGGATGCCGCGGGCAACCGGACATTCAACCCCAAACGCTACACCGTTCGCATCGATCGGACCTATCCTGAGGTCCCCTCTTTCCACGGTCTTCCAGAACGGATGATCACGTCGGAATCTGTGCGCGTCGAACTAAGGGGAGAAGGCTCCATCCGTTACGAGGTTACGAGCGACGGCAGCCTCCCCCCGGTCCCCACGACACGCTCGGAACTCGTGAAGGGACAGCTGGAGTTCGCCGGGGAACAGGGGAGGGTTGTCACCTACACGATCTCCTCAATCGCTTTCGACGCCGCAGGCAACTCGAGCCGGGATACGCGGACAGCACGTTTCAGCATCGATCGGGATCCTCCCGGACCTCCTCCCGCTCCTTCGATCGTTCGCTCCTTTCCCGGGCTGCCCGTTGTCATCTCCTGGGAATGCAGCGAGGACGCGGCTTTCTTCTACCGGATCGTACAGGCACAGGGAAAAGGTTCCTGGATCAGATACCGCCTGCCCTTTTCCGTTTCCTCGACCACGAACATCGAGTATTACGCGATGGACAACGCAGGCAACAAGAGCCGAGTTGAATCAACCCTGATAGAGGTTAAGGACATTCCCCAGACCCTTGTGAGTGGAATAGGAAGCTCATCGCTCCTGAACCGCGGGGTGATCGTAACGCCCGCTTCAGGCATCGTGATCCGGTATGAAATTGGAACCTCGGATATGCCGCCAAAGGAGCCAGGCCCTTCTTCACCCGTCATGATGAAACCGATCACGGTGGACGTGACGAGGGGAGAGACGAAAACCTTCATCCTCGTGGTGAAGGGATTCGTTTCGATGGAGGACATATCCGGATTCAAGGCGGAATCCTACACGTTCACCATCGATAGAACTCCTCCCCAGGTTCCCGAAATGATCGGGGTGACCGATTCCGCGCACTATCAGGAGGATGTCCTCTTCTCTTTCGCCCAATCGTCGGATAAGGTGTACGTCAGCGTGGAATCCGAACCTTCCACCGGAGCAAGCCGGGATTTCTCCCTTTACACGGAACCGATACGGATATCCACCCCCGAGGGAACCATTAGATCCTTCACAATACGGGCTTACACGACTGACCCCGCCGGGAACAGGAGTACCGTTACGCTCGTCCGAACCGTTACGATCGATAAGGAAATGATCTACGTATCGGCGAAGGGGGATGACAGCTACGAGGGAACGCGGGCACGGCCGCTTCGTACCCTGCGGGCTGCGCTCCTTGTGGCCGAAACGGCGCAGAGGAGAACCATCCGGCTTTCAAGCGGAATTCATCTGGTAGACGAAGGAGTCGTGATCCGCTCTGATATGGTTTTCGAAGGCGGATTCGACGAGCAAAGCTGGGAACCATCGGCGAAGTCTCCCTCGATCGTCATGCCGTCAAAATGGTATGTGACCGACACGCCTCTTTTTCGGATAAACGGGGGGAGCTTATCCCTGCGGAACCTATCCATCTCAGACTCGCATATCGCGGCACCGTATCTCATCGCGATTTCTTCAGGCAAGGTCCTGCTCGAACGATTATCCGTAACGCGGGAAAACGGAATCGCGGCCGGTCTAATCCTCTTGGAATCAGGCACTCTTACAATCAACGATTCACAGCTGTTTCTGCAGAACATGACGAACGCCGTCGGGATCAGGCAGACGGGCGGCACATGCCAGCTGAACGGAACGATCCTCAGGAGCGACCTCGTCAAGGAAAACGCGACGCTTGTGGCAATTGAAGGCTCCGCCGAATTCCATGCGGAGAATTCCTCGTTCTATCCTGGCCTAGGGAGGGATACCATCGCGCTCGATTCCTCCGGAGCCTCCGTGAGCCTTCACGGATGCATACTCGCCTCCGGTTCCGCTCAGCTTGCGTCAACGGCGCTTCGATGCTCGTACACGAAACTGCGTATATTGGACTCGACTATCGGAGGAGAGAAGGATTCCCGGCTAACGACCCTATTCGATTTTGCTGATACTGCAGCCGTGATCATGCGGTGCACACTTAATCCCATCGCTTCCACGGGAGCCACCGCGATCCGCGCCGTCCGTTCGAGCGTTGAAATGACCCTGAGCCGCATCTCGAGCGCCGCTCCTTCGGAATTTCTCGCGTTTTGCTCTCTCAAGGATTCCAGCGCCTCATTCCTCACCAACGTCATGGCTGGTTCCTATACGGACGACATGCGCGCCTTCATCGTGGAGAGATCGAAAACAGTATGGCTCAACAATACCATAACGATCCGAAAAGGCCGCCTCTTTTCCACGGGAGCCTATTTCAGGGATTCACCTGAAACGGTTTTCGTCAACAACATTTTCACAGCGACAGGCGCCGGCGCAGCCGCGGTTTGTATGAAGATAGAGGGAGAAATGGCTCCTTTCGTCTGCAAGAACAACTGCATCCATGGATTCTCTCCCATCATCGTATTCGGTCCACGTATAACCGGGAGATCGATCGAGGAACTCAATCTTACGGATGGCGACGAGGAAGGAGGAGCTTTTTCAGGCAACATCACGGAACCGCCCGAACGTACCTTTGTTTCGATGGATTCCCTCGCACTGCGCGAAAACTCCCTCTGCATCGATGGCGGCATTGACGCAAAGAAGATCGGAGGTCTGGACCGCGATTGGATCGGAAAGAAAAGGCCCAATCCCGAGGGAGGAGCGAGACAGAGGTACGATATCGGAGCGTACGAGTTCTAGCTCCTGCTCCAGGTTCTCTCTTCGTCTTCCACGCGGTTTATCCAAAGGCCCTTGCCGAGCGTCAGGGCAAAACAGGAATCAGCGTCCAGAGGGAAGAAACAGCGTATCGAGTACGATGACAAGCCGACATTGTAATAATTGTCGTTTGTCGTGCCGCTCGGCTCTTCAAGGACGAACGACGCATCTAGGGGGGTTCCTGTCAGAAGAGTCTCGTAATACCCGTTATCTCGTGTCCCGACGAGAAGGTAGGTCCCACCGTCGATCGTGAATTCGTACATGTCGAGGAATTCGATCTCCGTTTTGCTCGTTGTTTCAGTGACCGCGGAGGCTGTCCAAGAATCGTTTCCATACCAATAGATCTGTCCGCTCACGGAACCGCTCAGAAACACCGCGTCATTTGTATGGGAATAGAGGATGCCGCCTAGATGCCTCGAGGGAAGGGAACTCATGGCGGCAAGAGAAGAGGGGGATGCCCCGGTGAAAACGGAGCTCTCCGTGATGAACCAGTACAGGGAGCCGTCATAGCAGGAGTCGAAAACCGGCTGATAGAGATCGGTCAAGGCATCGGGCGTGAAAGCAATTCCATCCGAAGAATACGCGAGCGAATATGTCGACCCCGAGCGCAGACACACGAAGAGGGTACCGTTCTCGACGAAGAGGAACTCCGGCTCTCCCTCCACGTCGCCCACATCCGTAAAGGACGCTCCATCGGAGGATCGCATGAGGGCCATATCGGGATCGGCCTCCGTTTTCGTATCACCTTCGGCATAGAAGATGCCGTACAGGAAACCGTTGAAAACCAGAAGTTGTTGGACGTTCGGATACGCGAGGGTCGAGATGTCAACGAGCTTCCATTCTTCTGCGTCAGGAGAGCTGTACAGCGTCTTCACCGCCACATAGTACGTGTCGTTGAAGGAGGCAACGGACAACGGAGTGATCTCGTTTCCGAGAACAGGCGAATCCTCTATGCTTTCTTCTATCTCGATACTGTAGAAAATTCCAATGCCCGATGGGTTGCAGGAAAACAGAACAATGGCCGACGCGGTAATGACAGCGATAAGGGGAAGGATTCGTCTGCGAATAGGTACAATCATGGATACCTCTCCTGTCTCAGAAATGATAGACGGCGGATAGACTGATCTCGAGGAAGGTTCCGATTCGGCTCTTATCCGCCTTTTCCGCGTCAAAATAGATTTCGGGAACAAAAAGGCCCTGCGTTATGATACCGAGTGCCCAGTCGCCTTTGATCGCGAAACGGATGCCTCCACCGAGCTTGAGGATCGGCCCGAAGTAGGTTTGGTCCTGGAGTTTCGTGATACCGAAACCAAATCCTGCTGAAAACGGTATTTCCAAGGGATATGTATGGATGACATAGGTGAATTTCGCGGTGACCGGGATGGAGTAGAGGACCCTGTTCGGCGTTTCCGAGAAAAGACCGCAGAATTCAATGCCAAGGATCATGTTGCTGTTGAGGTAGCTGCCCCATTCGATGTATCCGCAGCCACCGAACATGAGGTGGTCCGTGAACGGGTTGAAATCTCCCGTATTCGGATCGATACTGAACAGGGGGGCTATTCCGCCGAGGTGCAGGGCGAAGATCTGGTCTCCGGTGTCATAGGGGCTGCCCTTGAAATCGGGAGTCGGCTCGTCCTCATCTTCGAATTGCGCTGACCCAACCGCAACCGCAAAAACGAGAAGAAACGCTGTCAAGAGAATTCGCTTTGTTTTCAATGGCATATCCTTTCGGTAACGTTGGATGAGATAGTATCATCCGGAGATTCCTTTAGCAAGACGATCAAAAAACAATCGAATTCGCTCAAGGATACACGGAAACAGCCTCCAGAGAACAAGAGCTCTGTGTTGAATAATGCCCGGAAACATGCTACAAAAAGGCAAGAGTGCGGCGGTGAGAACGTGCCACGGGAGGGAGAGTGGGAATTCGCCGAGTTACGGAGATAGACGACAGGGTGCCGATACGGACGGCTCTTGTCAGCGTCTACGATAAGACAGGTCTCGACTTCCTGATTCCCAGCCTTATCGGGATCATACCGGAAATCGAAATCATCTCGACAGGCGGTACTTTCCTGGCTGTCAAGGAAATAATAGGCTCTGGATGGGAGAAAAACCTGCGCTCGATATCCGAGTATACGGGACAGCCAGAGATGGAAGGGGGGCTGGTCAAGACCCTCGACTATACGATCTATCTCGGCATCCTGTCGGAGAAATACAACGACGCTCACCGCGCTGCTCTCGAACGCGCCGAAGCGGAACCCATTGATCTAGTCGTCGTCAATCTCTACCCGTTTTCCCGTGTCGTCTCTAATCCTCATTCAACGGCGGAAGACGCCCGCGGAAATATCGATATCGGAGGCCCATGCATGCTTCGGGCGGCCTCTAAGAATTTTCTCAGGGTCCTTCCGGTATGCGATCCCGCCGATTACGGGACGATCGTAGAGGAGCTGCGTCAATACAATGGAACGATCTCTCTGGAGACGCGGTTCGCTTTCGCGCGGAAGGGGTTTGAGCATACGGCCCGCTACGATGCCGACATCAATTCTTACCTTGAACGAGTAACCGTCGAAACGCTCCGATCGGCGTTCACCATACACAATACCTGAAGGTCGTGCTGATGGAAGAGAAGAAGCTTAAGGAAATCTATAAAACCAGGGTGAGAGAGGATTTCCCGGATCGGATGGAGATCTCCTTTGTCGAAGGGGGCAGCCGCCAGACCATCCACTTCGAGAAAGTAACGTGGGAGATCGACGGGGAGAACCGGGGCCTTCGCTATGGGGAAAACCCGTGTCAGCCAGCAGCCTTGTACAGGCCTCTCGACGGCAACATCGCGATCGGAGAGGTCGTGACCCTGGAAGCCGGTCAATACCTGGCATCGGACATCGAGCTGCTCCAATCGGGCAAACACCCCGGCAAGACCAACCTGACCGATATTGACAACGGCCTGAACATCATGCGGTATTTCTCTGAAACCCCGATGACGGTCATCATCAAGCACAACAACCCGAGCGGAGCGGCCATCGGATCCACCCTCGCGGAGAGTTTCCTCAAAGCGTACCGTGCAGATGCGACGGCCGCTTTCGGCGGTGCCATCACTGTCAACAGGCAGATCGACGCGGAGACGGCGCGGCTCGTCGCAGAACGGTACTTCGAGGTGATCGCAGCCCCTGAGTTTTCAGGAGAGGCGATGGACATTCTCCGCGGAAAGAAGAACCTCCGGATTATGCGCATTAGGAATATTGAAAGGCTTTCACGCTTCATCGGGAAGCGGGTACTTGATTTCAAGACCCTCATGGATGGTGGCATGATCGTCCAGCTCTCCTATCAGCCCCGGACACTGAGCCCAGAAGCCTTTCTCCCCGCGCGTACGGTATATAACGGAAAGACATATGAAGTGAATCGCATTCCCGATGAGCAGGAGGCTTCCGACCTGGTGTTTGGGTGGCTCGTTGAATCCGGCATTACGAGCAACTCGATCTTCTACGTAAGAGACGGGGTCACGATCGGTATCGGTACGGGCGAACAGGATCGTGTCGGCGTCGCGGAAATCGCACGAGACAAGGCATACAAGAAAAGCCACGACCGTCTCGCGCTCGATCTTTTCGGCAGAATGTGGAAGGATCTCCCCGGCGACGCCGAGCGCCGTGAAGTGGAAAAACGGATCGCAGAAACAAACGGCGGTCTCCGAGGAAGCAGGATGATCTCCGACGCGTTTTTCCCCTTCCGAGACGCAATAGACGTCGGCCTATCCGAAGGGGTTACCGCCGTCATCCAGCCGGGTGGTGCCGAGCGGGATTTCGAAAGCATATGCGCCTGCAACGAGAGGGGCGCCGCCATGGTCTTCACCGGGCAGAGAAGTTTTAAGCACTGAAGCAGATGAAAAGGACCCTGGTCTTCACCGCAATCGGCGCCGCAGCCTTTATCTCCCTCTTGGCCCTCTGGATAGGCTCTGCAGCCCGTATCCGCGAAACGAAAGAGACCACGGAACGTCTCCTCGACGAGATCGCGAGACAGGAACAGATCATTACGATCCTCGAACAGAACGCGCGGATCGCGGACCGTGACTCAGCGGAGATACGAACCCACCTTCGCCTGCCTACGGTTCAGTACCTCTTGCCCCCGCCCTCGAGCGGCTCCGGCCATGCAGACGAATCGGGAGCTGAAGACACGTCACGCTACTTCAGGGCGCTTGACTTCCTGATGGAACGAGCCGAGTCAGAAGAGTTCAGGGGCGTGGTATCCTCTTTCCTGAACGGCTCGGAAATGGGTGAAATCCTGAAAAGGTACGGCCTTTCCTTGGCTGCGGACGAAAGCGGGTTCCATTTGCGCAATTCGGAGAGAACCCTTTTCTCCATCATGCTAAAGGGGAAAAGCCTCATCGTCACCGACGCTTTTATGTTGAGCGGCGAACGGGAGATTCCTTTGGACGCGGGTAAATTTTCCGAATATCTGTCCAAGACCATGGGTTCGATCCTGGAAGAATCCGCGCGTAGAACCGCTCTTTCACGGGCTTTTCTCGACCTGCCGCGGCTTCCCCGGCTTCAGGCGGCCCTGAAAGCAAAACAGCTCGTCCTGAGCCCTCCTGACCGTCCCGGCGACCCTCTCGTGATACGGACGAAGGAGAAGGCGCTGGTCACCGTAGCGTATGCAGAAGAGATACCCGCTTTCCTTGTAAACGGCAATTCACGAAAAACTTTTGAGGACGCGACGGAGTCGATACTCGCCATTGTCGACGCATGCGACCCCCGGCCGGTCCGCGTCGTTGAACAGGAAAGAAGCGTGAGCGAAATCGAAGGACTGGCCGAGGATCCGGCATTCATGGCCTTCCTCGAAAAAAAAGGCTGCAGACTGGAGTTCGACTATCGAGAAGACAACGACTACTACTATTTCGACATCAGGGGGTCAAAGGGAGAAAAAATTGGCTCGTTCGCCGTGCTCAAACATGACGGGGTCATCTATCTCATGAACTCGGAAGACATCGTGATAACCTCGCTGCGAACCATGGATCTGCCAACCGAAACCAAAGGGGAGGATCGGGATCTCTCTTCCCTCATGGATCAACCATACATCCCGGTCGCAGACGAAGGGACGACGAACTTCCTTCTGTGCGGCGCGCATGAGAAGGATACAGACACGATTATGATCATGCACGCGGATCCGGTCAAAGACTCCCTGACCCTAATATCGATCCCCAGAGACCTATTCTACCATGGCAGAAAGATCAACACGATCTATAAAAAGTACGGACCCTATCGGCTCATGAGCGAGCTTTCAGAGATGACCGGCCTCCGGATCGACCGATACGTCGTGATCGACATGTACGCCTTCATCGATGTGGTGAATATCCTCGGCGGAGTCGACATCACCCTTACAGAGGATCTCATCGATCCGACCTATAAGATACGGATCAACGGCCAGTGGAGCTCGCTCTACTACGAAAAGGGGAACCACCATCTAGACGGACTCGCGGCGCTGCGCGTAGCGAGATCTCGCAACTATTCCTCCGACTTCGACCGCGCCCGCCGCCAACAGATGATCATAGGCGCGATTAAGGAAAAGCTTCTCGGCCTGACCATAACGGACATGAAGATCTACTCGAAGCTGGTCGGGTCTCTCCTAACCTATGTCGACACGAACCTATCGCTTCTCGAGATCATGTCTTACACCGCGAAGTTCAGGACAGCAGAAATCAGGAGCGACTACGTGATAGACACATCCAACATCCTCTATCACACCTATGCCAACGTCTACCTTCTCCCGGAGACGGAGCTGGAGAGACAGAACGACGAGGATTTCGACCGGGGAGCCTGGATCCTAATCCCCGTAGACGACAACTGGAGTCTCATCCCCGCCTATATCCAGAGGATCCTTCGACAGCCATGACGCGGAAATACTGGATCGAAACCTACGGATGCGAGATGAACAAGGCGGAATCTGCCGCCATCGAAGCCATCCTTCGAGCCGCCGGTTTCACATCCGCCGCGAACCCGCGTGAAGCAGATATCGTTATCCTGAACACATGCTCGGTCAGGAACACCGCAGAGAATCGGATCTGGGGCAGGATCGGTTTCTACGGCGGGCTGAAGAAACATCGTCGATTCAGGCTCGTCGTTACGGGTTGCATGGCTGAACACCGTAAGGTCGCGCTTCTGGAATACGGAATCGTCGACGATGTCGTAGGCACGCGTGATAAGACCTCTCTCCCTTTCATGCTGATCAGGGCCGCGGATGGGGAAACGGTAATCGAGAAACCGAATCATTCAGAGTACCGCTTCTTTGCAAGCCATCTCGGAAACGACCCCCATAAAGCCTTTGTACCTATCATGAACGGGTGCGACAATTTCTGCTCCTACTGCATCGTCCCCTATGTGCGCGGCAGGGAAGTGTCTCGCCCCTTTTCCTCCATCCTCGACGAGATCGACAACCTCGACCGGCGGGGTATCAAGGAAATCACCCTCCTCGGTCAGAACGTGAACTCGTATACGGACAGGCAGGGCGGGAAACTGCGGGATTTCGCCGATCTCCTCGCCGCCGTGGCAGCGAGGGTAGACGCGATCCGGTGGATACGATTCATCTCCTCCCATCCGAAGGATTTCACCGAGAGGATCGCTTCAGTAATGGCATCGTCGAGCAGGTTCTGCAGGTACCTGCATCTCCCCGTGCAGAACGGTTCGGATCGGATCCTTCACGAGATGAACCGGAGATACACGGCCTCTCAATACATCGATCTTGTGGGCATGATCCGTTCCTATCTCCCGGGAATCGCCCTTTCAACCGATATCCTCGTCGGTTTCCCCGGAGAAACTGAAAAAGACGTGGAGGCGACCATTTCCCTGATGGAGAGCGTCCGGTTCAGCGAGGCTTACACCTATTACTACAACCCAATCGATGGAACGCCCGCCTCCCTCCGCACCGACAGCGTTCCGGAGGAGGAGAAACTCGAAAGACTGTCGCGTGTTATTACGATTCAACAGAGGATAACCAGAGAGGAAAAGATAAAGAGGCTCGGGACGGTTCCCGAGGTCTTCGCGGAACGGATCTCGAAACGATCTGAGGCTGAGATCCTCGGAAGGACTCCCCAGAACGACATGGCGGTCTTTCCAGGCGATCCATCCCTGATCGGCAGCTTCCTGCGCATCCGCCTGAAATCCCTTTCAGGGAACACATTCTACGGCGAGGTTCAAGCATGAAGAGAAGCGGATTGGTCGTTTTTTTTGTCCTATGCGTCGCGCTTTTCCTCTTCCCGGAGGAGAAGACGACGAGAACGGATCCGAATGCAACATCTTCCGTCGACTTGGAACACACCCTTTCATCTCTGGAGGATCGTCTATCCGCCTCGTCGCTGCCCTCCGAAAGAAAGGAGATTCTCCTGTCAATCGCGCGTCTGCAGGAGTTCGCGGGCAATCTGGACGCCGCGCAGAAAGCGTACGAGCGTTCCTTTCATGAGGAGGCCTCCCGTGATTCCTATGCCGCCCTTTTTTCCTCGGCAGCGCTCCTCTTTGAAATGGGTGATTGGGACCGCGCACGTTTCCAGGCGGAATTCGTCGAATCCGGAACGCCTTCGACGGAATTGAAGATATTAGCAGCGAATCTGGCCATCAGGTG
>CAZPZF010000015.1:0-21614 GCA_964590705.1 uncultured Spirochaetales bacterium
CTTGTATGTCGTTCTCATACAAGGAGTACAGCCTTTCCTCGCCCTTGCTTGACTTTCCCATAAGCATCGTTACACTAACATGTGCATACACGCAAGGAGGAAAGACATGTCCGTATACTTCCATCACCGCCCCGTAGGGAAGTCCACCCCGGATCATCCGACGTAGCCGCGGAATCCGGTATCACCCTTTGTATTAACCATTCTCGCGGCACCTCGGATGCGCAGTAAGCCACTACACATACCCGAGGTGAATCAAATGAAATACATAGAAACCATCAATCTCACGAAATATCACGGCGCAAGCCCGATGCTGACGGATATATCCTTTTCCATCAATTCAGGTGAAAAAATCGGCCTTGTCGGAAGGAATGGATCAGGAAAATCGACACTCCTCCGGATCCTTTCCGGCGAGGACTCTTCCTTCGAAGGAAACCTTGTGATCGCGTCCGGGCTCAGGCGCGCTTCAGTCCCCCAGATCCCCGTGTTCCCTCCCGGCATGAGCGTCGGTGACACGGTCATCGAACCGTTCAAGCCGCTCATCGAGAGACTCCGGAACGCGGAGGCACTGCTCGCGGTGTGGGGAGTCGCGGAACCGGAGAGCACCGGTCTCGACGAGCGGCTCGCCCGCTACCAGGAGGCCCGGGATGCCTACGACCAGGCCGAGGTCGACAGGATCCTTGGTATGGCCGGGGAATACCTCACGGCCCTCGGCCTTGGCGGAAAGGAAACGCAGGAAGCAGCCGCGTTGTCTGGAGGCGAGAAGAGCGTCCTCTGCCTTGCCCGCGCCTTGCTGCAGAAACCCGAACTTCTCTTCCTCGACGAACCGGACAACCATCTGGATATTGAGGGGCTTTGCTGGCTGGAGAAATTTCTGAATGATTTTCCTGGCAGTATTCTCATCGTCTCTCACAACCGGTATCTCCTGGACCGTATCTGTACCCATATCCTCGATCTCGGGGGAGGAAGGATCGTCAAATATACGGGGAACTACTCCCTATACCGGGAGGAGCTGCTCAGGTCGCTGGTGGCCCGCCAGGCCGATTACCAGGCGAACAGTAAGAGGCTCGCGAGGCTGGAGGAGCTGGTGAAACAATTCCAGGAAATCGCCAGCCGAATTTCGAGTCCTGCATGGGGAGCCCGCCTCAAGGCAAGGAAGACCCAGCTGAGAAAAGAACGGGAAAGGGCCGTGGAGAAACCGGAAATGAATCAGGCGGCCATACACGTCCGGTTCAGGAACTCCTGTTCCCGGGCCGACATCGCCCTGCGGGTCAGCGGATACTCCCGTTCGATCGAGGGGAAACAACTCTTTGAAAACACCTCGCTCGAGATCGCCCACGGTGAAAAGGTCGTCATTATCGGTCCCAACGGATGCGGGAAAACCACGTTCGTCCGGGACATCGTGGCCGCGGGGTCATGGGACAATCCGGTTATCAAGGTCGGTCCCAGCCTCAAGGTCGGCTGCCTGAACCAGCACGATGAAGGTCTCGACCTTTCCGTATCGATAGAGGACACGATACGCGAAAGGTTTCCCGTGTCACGGGACGAAGCGCTGGGAATCATATCGCCGTTCCTCTTCCGGTACTCGGACCTCGAACGGCCGGTGAGAACCCTTTCGGGTGGGGAGAGGAACAGGTTGAAACTCGCCATCCTGTGCAGGGAAGCCCCGGATCTCCTCATCCTTGACGAACCGACCAACCACCTGGATATCTACTGCCGCGAGGCGATCGAGGAGGCCATAGAGGAATTCAGAGGAACCTTGATCGTGGTATCGCACGATCGGTACTTCATGGACAAGTTCGCTAAACGGGTGGTCGAGATCAGAGACCGCGGCTTCGTGTCCCACCCGGGCTCGTTCACCGAGTATTGGTACTTCGGCCGTGAAACCGGCTTGCGCTCCTCCGGTAGGATCGGCCGCCGTTCCGCGGAGCTGCGCGGAAGGGGCCAGTCATCTGAAAACGGAGGAACCGCTGAAAAAACGGCGGGATCCGCGACAGGCTCGGCGCGGCACAACGGGGCGTCAGGCGGAGAGGCGGAAACGAAGGCGCTCATTAGATCGATCGAAGACCGGATCACGGCCTCGGAGCGGGAAAAGATCAGCATGGAGAAGAGGATGGCGGACACCTTCGCGGACAATTCCGTGAGGGAGGGCCGCGAGCTTTCAAACAAACTGGCCGCGCTGAACAAGAGGATCGCGGACCTGTACAGACAATGGGAGGAAGTTCTGGAGGCAGAAGGGAAATAAGCGAACGCTGTTGAAATCCGCCGGGCTCATACACAATACTTAACTATAGATACCACCGGCGGAGATCAACGTGGAAGACGATTCACGCAAAAGCATCCTCATCGTCGAGGACGACGCGGTCATCGGCTCTCAGGAGAAGCGCCTGCTCGAGAACGCCGGATATCTCACTGTCCATCTTCTCTGCGGGGAAGACGCCCTGGAGCGCGCGCGGAACGTAAACGTCCCGATCGATTTGATCCTCATAGACATCGACCTTGGCCGCGGAATGGATGGGGCGCAAACCGCGAGGGAGATCCTCCGGCTCCGGGAGATTCCCATCCTCTTCCTGTTCTCTCACGCGGAAGCGGAGTATGTCGGGAAAACGAAAGACATTCAGTCATACGGCTGCGTGCCGAAGGACGCCGGCTTCTCGGTGATCGAGTCCGCCGTAAGGACCGCGCTCAGGTTGTCAGCCAAAGCGGGGGAGTCCACCGCGGCGGAGACGAACCTCCGCACCCTCTTCAATACGATCGACGAGATGGTTTTCCTCTTCGATCACGAAGGCAGGATCATCAGGGCGAACGAAACCGTTACAGCCAGGCTCGGGTATACTTACGAGGATATCGTGGGAAAGGGAATCGAATTTCTCCATGGACTCGAGCACGGAGAAGAAGCCGCGAAAATCGTCAGGAGAATGGCGAGCGCCGGGCCTGCCCGAAACGCCTTTCACGCCATCCCCCTCTTCGCGAAGGACGGGAGGGTGATCGAGGCGGAGACCAAGATGACCAACGGGACCTGGGACGGCCGGGACGTGGTCATCGCCGTCTCGCGAGACATTACGGATCGGGTGATCGCGGAACGGATGGCAAAATTAAGCGATGAACGCTTCCGCAAGATCTTCCACGCGAATCCTGGTCCCATCCTGATCTCGGAAATCGATACAGGAACGCACATCGATGTCAACGAGGAGTACTGCAGGCTCGTCGGATTCACCCACGACGAACTGATCGGCTATTCCTCCGTCGAACTCGGCATCTGGAACACCAACGACAACCGCAGGTTCTTCATCGGGCAGTTACGGAACACGGGGTCTCTGCGCGATCTTCACGTGAAGATCCACACAAGATCAGGCGCAACGCGGGACGTCCTGTGGTCCGCGGAAATCATCATGCTGAACGGAAAGGAGGTTCTGCTCTCACTCCTCCACGACATCACGGGGAGCCTCCGCATCGAGAGGGAACTGCGCGCCAGCGAGCGCAAATATCGGGATCTGATCAACGGGATGAAGGAAACCGTCTGGATCCTCGGTTTCGACGGGCAGATCATCGAAGTGAACAATTCGGCGGTCGAAACCCTCGGATACACGCGTGAGGAACTGCGCGGAATCAGTCTGTACGAAATCGACTCCACGCTGAGCAGGGAAGAGATCAACGCACTGATTGAATCCATCCCCGCTGACAAGATCCAGGTCTTCGAAACCTCCCACCGGAGGAAGGATGGCACCACATTCCGCGTCGAGATCTGCTCGAGCATCGTCTTCTTCCAGGGAAGGCAGGCGATCCTGAGCATCGCGAGGGATATCACGAACAGGAAAGCCTCGGAAATGAGGATACGGAATCTTCTCGAGGAGAAGGAGGCTATCCTCAAGGAGGTTCATCACCGGATCAGGAACAACATGAACACCATCTACAGCCTCCTCTCCCTGCAGGCTAGAACGCAGGAGAATCCCGAAGTCTCCCGCGTCCTTCTAGACGCCGCTGAGCGGATACCGATCATGCAAGCGATCTACAATCGGCTGTACTGCTACGGCGAGGGCAAGGGCTTTGCATCGATACGGGAGTATTTCGGTTCCCTGATTCCCGAGATCATGGCGATATTCCCCCGCAGCGGTTCCATCCGGATCGAGACGAAGCTGGACGACTCCGTTCTCGCCCCCAAGATCCTCTCGTCCCTGGGGATCATCGTCAACGAGCTGTTCACGAATTCGATGAAATACGCGTTTGCCGACCGCGACGAAGGCACCATTTCCCTGACCGTCTCCGCAAAGGACGGCAGGCTCCTGTTTATCTACGAGGACAACGGACCAGGCATTCCCGAGAACGTATCCCCCGAGAACTCTCCCGGTTTCGGCCTGAGCCTCGTGAGCATTCTCGTCTCCCAGATCAGCGGTTCCCTCCGGATCGACAGGAGCAAAGGAGCCTCGTTCATCATCGAGGCCCGCATTACGAATCCCCGGTGATTCCGGAACGGCCCGATTGCCGCGGCCGTCTCTCCGCGGTATACTGCGGTTCTCGTGAAGGCAAAGGGGAAAAGATGGGAAAAATGTTGAAGGACTGGATCGCGGGGCTTCCAAAGGTCGAGCTGCACGTACACCTCGAAGGCGCCATTCCCGCGGAAGCGCTTTGGGAGCTCGTAAAAAAATACGATACCAAAGGCGAATACCGCTCCTTCGACCAGATCGCCGCGAGGTATGCGTTCCGCGATTTCCCTCATTTCATCGAAACCTGGAACTGGAAATCGGGCTTCATCAGCGAATACGACGACTTCACGATGATCGCCGAGGGATTCGCGCGCTATCTTGAAAGCCAGAAAGTCCTGTACGCGGAGGCGCATTTTTCCCCGCCCGAATTCGCCTCCAAGGGACTCTCGATCGGAAGGATCGCGGAGGCGGTCAGGAATGGACTTTCACGGGTTCCCGGGACGTCGGTCGCGCTGATCGGGGACGTCGTCCGCCAGCTCGGCCCAGAACAGGCGGGCCGGTCCGTCCGGGAATACGCGGAACTCCGCGAATACGGGGTCATCGGCATCGGGCTCGGCGGCCTCGAACGCGAGTATCCTCCGGAGCTTTTTACGGAGGTATTTACCGCCGGCGAGAGACTCGGGCTCCACCGGACCGCGCACGCCGGCGAGGCCGCGGGCGAGGAGAGCGTCCGAAACGCGGTGAAATACCTCAACGCGGAACGGATCGGCCACGGAACCGCGATCCATGACATGGGCTTCCTCGCCGAACTGACGTCGCGCGGAATCGCAATCGAAATGTGTCCCCTCTCCAACGTGCGTACGCGGAGCATCGCGGCGCTCGAGGATCACCCAATCCGGCGCTTCTTCGACGCCGGTGCCCTCGTCTGCATCAATACGGATGACCCCGCTATGTTCGGCAACCCGCTGAACGAGGAGTACGAAACCGCGGCTCTCCGTTTCGGCTTCTCCACGGCTGAGCTTCGGCGGCTGGGCCTGAACGCGATACGGGCTTCCTGGGCTCCCGAGGCGGAGAAGGCACGGCTCGCCGCCCGTGTCGCCGGTTACGATCCACCCGCTTAGAGGGAGCGGCGGGGAAGCACGAGAAGCGCGCACTCGGCGAACGAGAGGGAAGAACAGGCACAGAGCAGGGAGTCATCCTTTCCGAGGCCGCACTATCCGGGAATCGGCCGGGTAAGAACGGTCTATGGTCCGGCCGGGAGCTCAGTAATCGGGCCACGGCCGGTCTATCGTCCGACCAGTACCTAACTGCCGTACAGGGTCAGCCCTCGGTATCCCGCGCGGAATCCGGCGGCGCACAGGACATCCCGATAGGGACTTCCGAGCGCCGGTTCCCCGTTGATCTCCTCGATGCAGACCGAGGTCATCGGGTCAACCCTCCTGCCGACGATCATCCTGAAGAGACCGAAAAACCGCGGTATCCCGGGATCGTCGGGCGGAACGAGAAACTCGACCCTCTTTCCCCCGCTCCGCGATACGAGGACGAGGCTGCCGCCCCGGAGGACGAGATGATTGCCGGCGATCCGTTGGGGATAGCCCGGCGGCGTAAGCCCCCCCGACAGTCCCGCGAGGGACGCGGGGTCGCAGGCGTTCATCCAGCAGATCCGGTCGCGCGGGTCTGCCTGGCTCTCCCGGAGCAGGGAGAACCCGCGGAGCGAGGCGAACTGGACTCCGGGGATATCTTCGAAGAAGGGTCCGGTCACGACCTCTCCGGAGAACTCCATCAGGCGGAGACTTCTGAAGAGAGGGCCCCATTTCAGCCCGGGAAGCTCCCGCTCCAAGAGTTCCCTGAAGAGGATCCCGTACCGAGCCAGGAGCACGCGGGCCGTTTCCTTCATTTCCTCCTCGCGCTCCATGGGATCTGCCGCAGGCGAGGCGGGAGGAACGAGCCGCCACATCCCCTCGATCGGTTTGCCCGCCTTCCACCTTCCGAAGCCCGAACGGCCTGCGGGCACCGGCCGTCCCTGGCGAAGAGCCGCCGTTTCAGTCGGACGGAAGGCGGTCGATTCCGCGTAATTCCGGCCGTCGCCGGCTGCCCCCCCCGTTGCTCCCGCGGCTCCCCCTTTCCCGGACGAGAAGCGATTCCTGATCCCCATACGCACCGCCTCGAACCTGTCGTTCGTGATGGATCCCCGCCAGACGAGGCCCCACAGCGCGGCTGGGAATTTGGCCGAGTCAAGGCCGCTCCTGATCTGGAGCTCCCAGAATGGCACGCCCGCGGATCCCCCTGCGGGGAAGAGCCGGGAGAGCAGCCCGGCCGCGACTCCATACCCTTCCCGCCCATCCCTGCCGTCTGTCCCGAGAAGGGGAAGAAACAGGGCAAGATCGTATTCGAGCGCGAACGAGATCCGGCCGGTTCCGCAGCCGAACCAGAGGAGTCCGTGGTCCCTGACCAGGCTGTCGATCCAGGCGGGATCGTACAGCGGTATCCGTGCCGCGAGGATCTCCCGCTCCCAGAGCCCCGCCGCGGCGGGAAAGCCCCAGAGCGTTTCGAGCACGGTTTTCACTTTCTCCACCCCCGCGGCGGAGGGGATACCGCCGAGGGAACCCGACCCGCCGTTCGCCACGCCCCCCTCTTCCGCCCATTCGCCGATGCCGTGGAGACGCGCGAGATAGCGCTGGTACTCGACGATGGGCAGCGGCTTCCATGCCGGTTGGTTCCTCCGCCGCGTGAGCCTGAGGAGGCATTTGAAATTCTCAACGTCGCAGATCTCGGCGGCATCGGCGCCGATGGTCAGGGAACCCGTAACGACATCCCCACGCTCTCTGAGGACGCGGATCGTCTCGGTCCAGTCCTCCCGCCCGATTCCAAAGAGAGCCCGCGCCGATTCCTCCTTAACCGGCCCCGAAAACCGAAGCCATTCCCCCACGACAGCGGCGAGATCCTCGATACAGCCGGAAAGCGGCGCGACACGTCCGTCCGCCGGCTCGCCGTCCCATCCGAACCTCGCGCAGGTCTCCCGCGCGGCGATCAGATCCGGTCCCCGCAGAGAAAAGCGGAACCGGACGATCCTTTCCGAGAGCCAGGGGGAGATGCGGAAATCCGAGCTCCCGGCCGGGATGGAGGCGCCGGCGGCGGAAACGTCTTCCGGGGAACGGGCGGCTGATGCGCCGGCGGCGGAAACGGGGGCGGCGGCGCGTGCGTCGACAGCGCCAGCCGCGCGGGCTTCAGGGGAAGCGCAAACCGCGGTCACCTCCTCCCATTCGGCCACGGTCATGACGATCCTCTCGACCGCCAGATCCAGGAGCTCCCGTTCGTCCGCGGGAACGTACCCGGGAGCCGTCCGCCTCTTCTTCCCCTCGAATTCGCCGACCACATCCGTCGGAATCCGCAGCCGCTTCGTATCCGAGGCCGCGATCTCGCCGATGATCTCGTCCGTAATCGATGAAACCGCGCCTTTTTGGTCATCCCCGCGGTACATGAGATCGTTTACCTTCTGGTAGACGATCCCGTTGGCCATGGGCGAGGGGAAAGAGGTTATAGTCTCGGTCAGTTCGATGGTTCCTGCCGCAACCTCCTCTAGAAGCTCGCCGAGGCGGGCAAGATCGAATTCGTCCGCGAGGCAGGTCCGCCAGGTTTCGGCCGTGATCGGAAAATCGGGAAAAACGGAAACCGCCCTGAAAAGACGCTTCGCCTTCTGCCTGGTCAGCCAGAGGGGCATACGGGCGGAAAAGCTCTTCCGGGGGAGGAGGAGGGCCCGCCCCGCGTTCTCGCGGAACCTCGCGCCGAAGATACCGGTGGCCTCGAGGCGTTTCCTGAGGAGGGCGAGGATGTCGCGTCCCGAGAGGAGGGCGAACAGATCGGAAACCGGAAAAGCCTCGGGCAGGAGAAGGAGGATCGCGTTGTCGTCGGAGAAATATTCGCAGGAGACCCCCTCGCGTTCCTCGAGCGCCTGCGCGAGAATCATCGAAAGGGGCCGGTTGATCCTCCCGCCCCACAGCGTGTGAAGAACGAGCTGGACCGAGTCCTCCCCCTCGTCCGGGAGGCTCACCCATTCGGCCACGATCCTCCCCCTGCACGGGAGCCCGCATCCGGCCGCGATCCTCTGCCTCCGCAGGAAGTCCACGACCCCGGCGCGGCCGGCCTCGTCGAATAGGAATTGCGCGGCGTACGCCAAAGCCGGCGATTCAGGGAACTCAGGCGCGCCAGCCGCCTGCCCGGTCTTTTCAGGCTCCACGGCCGCCGAGCCTGAAGCCAATGCCGCGGCAGGATCCCTCGCGTCTCTCTCCCGATCCTCGAGCTCGAGCAGCCGGTCCATCTCCTCCATGAACTCGCCGATCCGCTCCGAGAGGCTCCAGGACCTACCCTGCACCTCGCCCCGCCAGAAGGGAGGCATGGCCGCCCCGCCCCGGACAGGCACGACCTCGACGTCGCGGTCCGTGATCCGCTGGATCTTCCAGGCCCGGTTCCCCATGGAGAAACGGTCTCCCTCCTTGCGTTCCCAGACGAACTCCTCGTCGAGTTCCCCCATTTTCGAACCGGCCTCGCCGAGGCGGACGGCGTAGTAGCCCCTGTCCGCGATGGTGCCGCCGGAGAGGAACAGGAGAGAAGCGGCTCCAGGTCTCGCGGTGATCATCCCTGTACTCCCGTCGACGGAGATCCGTGCGGAAAGTTCGCGTATCCGTGCCCTCTCGTAGCGCCCCGCGAGCATTCCTATCACGGAATCGAACTGAGCCCGCGTGAGGTTTTCGTAGGGGGAAGAGCGGCGGATGAAGTCATAGAGATCGTCGGGCCGCCACGGTTCGGTCAAGGTGATGGAGAGGATGACCTGCGCGAGGACGTCGAGGGGGGCTTCCGGAATCCGGATCCGCTCCAATTCCGCCCGCGCCATGGCCGCGGCCGCGACACCCGAGACGACCAGATCCATTCCGTGCAGGGGCAGGATCCGCACCCGGCTGACTCTGCCGACGCCGTGGCCAGCCCGGCCTGCCCGCTGAAGCCCCGAGGACACGGACGGCGGAGCTTGGATGAGAACGACCTCGTCGAGATTGCCGATGTCGATTCCCATCTCGAGCGAGCTGGTGGCCACGATCGCCCGAAGCGCCCCTTCGCGGAAGCGTTTTTCGACGGTGGTCCGCAGCTCCCGCGACAGTGAGCCGTGGTGGGAATAGGCAAGGGTCTCCCCAGCAACCTCGTTGATGAGCCGCGTGATCTTCTCGGCCATGCGCCTCGAGTTCGCGAAGAAGAGGGTTGAGAGGTTGCGCCTGATGATGCCGACGCAGGCTTCGGCCACGGCCCCCCAGTATCCCTCCTTCGCCGTGGGGATTTCCATTGGAGGCTCCCGCGGCGGCGCCGTTTCTCGAGGCAGCCCCGCGCCACCCTCCTTCATCCAGTCGGCCGGGCCGAATTCGGGAAGCACGGCCATGACCCCGATATCGTAGGCCTTGCCGCCCGGGACGTCCACAATCTCGACGACGCGCCTGCGGAGGACGGTTCCGCCCGGGATCGTTTCCGGTCGCGATCCTCCGAGAAACCGGGCGATCTCCTCCATGGGGTTCATGGTCGCGGAGATCCCGATCCGCTGGAATTCCCCGGAGAGAAGGACGAGCCTCTCCACGGCGGTGATCAGATGGGTCCCCCGCTTGTTGTCCACGATCCCGTGGATCTCGTCCAGGATCACGAGCCTGAGACCGCCCAGCAGGGCCTGGCCTTTCAGCGTGGAGAGGAGGATGTTCAGGCTCTCTGGCGTGGTGATGAGGATGTCCGGCGGATGCGAGAGGAGCCTCCTCCGTTCCGGTTGTCCCGTGTCCCCGCTCCTTACCGCGACGGTGACCTGGCGGTAAGCGGCGCCGGCTTCCCTGAAAGCCTCGGAAATCCCCTTGAGGGGGAGGAGGAGGTTCTCGCGTATGTCGGTATTGAGTGCCTTGAGGGGAGAGACGTAGAGGACCCGCGTCCCCGTTCCTTCCCAGGCGCCGCTGATGAGCCTATCCAGGGGCCACAGGAACGCGGCCAGGGTCTTGCCGCTTCCCGTCGGCGCGGAAACGAGGAGGTGCGTGCCCGTCGCGATCCGTTCCCAGGTCCTGGTCTGGACCTCCGTGGGACGCCCGAAGGTTTCCGCGAACCAACGCACGGTGATGGGATGAAAGGATGGGGAAAAGCCCTCTTCCACGATAGAGACCTCCAGGCATGACGGACAGCCGGTCTTCTTACGTCCGGTTCCGCTGCGCAAGACACGAAGCGCGGACGCGCGGGGAGCATGGCCGCTCCCGTCCGGCCGCCTCACGCGGCAGTCCAGGGCAGTATACCTCGATGTCCCGCATCGGCGCCAGTGTCCTGCCTGATGGCGAGCCCGGAGGCAGGAGCCGTCGCGGCGGCTGGCACGGAGCAAGGGCTGGCGCGGCGCGGCGCATCGTTTGACCCGGCAAGGGTTTATGGGTACACTGTACGGATGAGGCACCCGATATTCCCGTATGTCGCGCCGTACATCTCCTCACCGACCGCGGTGCAGAAAAAGATGGGGTATCTCGCCCAGTTCAGTTTCATCCTCCTCCTGGTCTACACCCCCCTCGCGATTTTCCTCCAGTTCAACGGGCTCCCCCTTCCCGTGCGGCTCTCCCACTTCCTCGTTCCCGCGCTCGCGCTCATGGTCCTGAGGCTCATCCGCAAAGGACAGGCGGAGGCCGCGGTCAACACACTGTCCCTCACCCTCATCACGGTCGTCATGCAGCAGGTCGTGTCGAATCTCCTCCAGGCCGGGCAGGTCATGGAGCCGGGAATCGGCGGTATGCCCGTGGCCGCCGAGGGAGTCTCGCTCGGTATTACCCGCTTCGCCGTCCACTGGGAAAACGCGAAGACCACACTCATCCTGATCAGCGAAATCATCATGGTGAGTTTCTTCAGCGTCAAGAAGTACCAGCTCCGCGTCGTCATCGCTCTCTCCTACGCGATCCTCACGGCCAGCCTTCTTTCGGTCGCATATCGGTTCGGGGGCTCCGTCGTCCCCACCGTTGGCACCCTTCCGATCCTCCCCCTGATCTTCCTGACGCTGAGTTCCGTGATGGCCCTTATGTTGAACAAGGTATCGGAGACCGTCATCGAATTCGCGGAAAAGGGGCTTGCGGAAGCTGAGGAACTTTCGAGCAAGATCGTAAGCGCCCTTCCCGACGGCCTCGTGATCACCAACCTCGAGGGCAGGATCATCTATGCCTCTCCCGAATCCCTCTCGCTCTTCGGAGCCGTGGATAAGAGCGAAGTCGTGGGCCGATACCTGATCGACTATGTCACATCGGAACACCGCGAAGCCGCGGGCGAGTATCTGAAGAGGACGGCCGCGGGGTTTCCGGGCCAGGGTACCGAATTCGAGTTGACCAGAAGCGGCGGCGAGAGACTGGTGGCGGAACTGTCCTCAGCATTGATCCGGAGCGCGGAAGGCGCGCCGAAGGGAATCGTGACGATCACTAGAAATGTCACCGAGCGGAGGATGGCGGATGAGCGGATCAGGGAGAGCGAGAGGCGGTACAAGATCCTCTTTGAGAGTTCCCCTGTCCCCCTCTCCTCCGAGGATTGGACGGGGGTGAAGGCCTTCTTCGAAACCCGAAAGGCGGAGGGGGTTACCGATTTCCGTTCGTACTTCCTGTCTCACCCTGAAGCGGTGCGGCGCTGCTTCGAGCTGATCCGCATCAACGAGCAGAACACGGCGACCCTCGCGCTCTTCGAGGCATCCTCGCGCGACGAGCTCATGGGTGATCTTGAATCCCTGGTGGAACGATCCGCGCTCCCCGTCCTCGCCGCGGAGTTCGCGGCATTCGCCGAAGGAAGCACCCACTTCTCCGCCGAGCAGTCGATCTACACCGTGAAAGGAAAGAAGAAGTGCTGCATCGTCGACGTGCACGCCTCGCCCGGCTTCGAGGAATCCCTCGAGAAGATCCTCGTATCCATGGTGGACATCACCTCCCAGAAGGAGGCGGAGGAGGCCGCGGCCGCGGCCACTCGGGCCAAGAGCGAGTTCCTCGCCAACATGAGCCACGAGATCAGGACGCCCATGAACGCGATCATCGGGATGACGGGGCTGGCCCTCGCGAAGACCTCCGACTCCAAGATACGAGAGTATCTCGAGATCATCGACACCTCGTCCAAGGCCCTGCTCAATCTCGTCAACGACATCCTCGACTTTTCGAAGATCGAGGCGGGGAAGCTGGAAATCGAATCGGTCCCCTTCTCCCTCAGCGATCTCGTGGACGAGGTCACCGACCTCTTCAGGGAAAAGGCCGCGGAAAAGGGGATCGAACTCGTGATCTGCTGGGACCGGCCCCAGACCGGATCCCGAAGCGGGAAAAACCCATGCGGAGGCGCGCCGGCTCCGTCCGCGGCCCATCCGGAGCAAACACTCCCGGATTTCCCCGGCGTTCCCGAATCCCTGTCAGGAGATCCACTCAGGCTCTCGCAGATCCTCACCAATCTCCTCTCCAACGCGATCAAATTCACCAAGAAGGGCGAGGTCGTGCTCAGGATCTCAGCCGAGCCCCTTTCAGCCGAAACCGTTACGCTGAGCTTCAAGGTCAAGGATACGGGAATCGGTATCGGAAAGACGCAGCTCGGGAAACTCTTCAGGAGCTTCACCCAGGTGGACGGTTCCACCACGAGGAAGTTCGGCGGAACGGGACTCGGCCTGGCCATCTGTAAAAACCTCGCGGAGATGATGGGCGGGACCATCACGGCGGAGAGCGAGCCGGGAAGAGGAACGACCTTCACGGTGTCGATCCCCTTCAAGGTCATGAAGGCGGCGGAACCCCGCCCGCCCCTCGTGCCGGGCGAGGTCAACGGCTTCCGAGCCTTCCTCGCGGACGACAACCCGACGGCCAGGGAAACCATCGAGTCCATGCTCCGATCCTTCTCCGCAGATGTGACCATCTTCGACTCCGGCGAGGAGCTGATCGGAAGGGGAAGGGAACTCCCGCTGCCCGATCTCTACGTCATCGACTCGAAGATGACCGGCATGAGCGGCGCGGAAACGGCCGCGCGAATCAGGGAGAATCCGCAAACGGCCCGCATCCCGATCATCCTCCTCGTACCCTTCGGCAAGGGATGGGACACGGGAGAGGCTGAAGCCCCTGGCGTCAACGCCTTTATCATGAAGCCGGTCCGGCAGTCGCTTCTCTACGATACCATCCTCAGCCTGCTCGTCAAGGGGTGGAACGGCGATTCCGCGGAGAGACCGGCGCTCGCCACCATGGAAAAGGCGGCGAAAAAGGCGGCGGAAGGGCTGCGGGTACTCCTCGTCGAGGACAATCGGATCAACCAGCGGGTGGCTATGGAGATTCTCGCCGAGGGGGGCGTGATCACCGAGGTCGCGAGCAGCGGTTTCGAGGCGATCGCCATGGTAAGGAAAAATCGCTACGACCTCATCCTCATGGACATCCAGATGCCCGGGATCGACGGATACGAGACGACCAGGATCCTCCGAATGGAGGAACGCTTCAGGGATCTCCCGGTCATCGCCATGACAGCGAACGCCCTCAAGGGAGACAAGGAGAAATGCATCGAGGCTGGGATGAACGACTACCTCTCAAAGCCGATCAACGTCGAGGAGCTGTTTTCCGCGCTCAAACGATGGACGAGGAAAGGGGAGCGGCGCGCCGAGAGCGCCGGCGCTGCGGAGTTCCAAGAAGGGGTCGAAAACGCCGAGGCGAAAGATGAAAGGGCAGGCTCCGGGCGGGACGCCGCGCCGACGAAGCGCGAATCGGACGACGCGCAAGGAAACGAAACAGCGGTGGAGCTGCCTGGCGCCGGCATTCCCGATATCGCAGGCATCGATATCCCGAACGCCCTGAAGAGGCTCGGCGGAAACAGAAGCCTGCTCCGTGAGCTTCTCCTCGACTTTGCCGACGAATACGGACAGACATCCCGTAAAATCACCGCTGCTCTGGAGGCCGACGACCTATCCGCGGCAGAACGGCTCTCCCATACCCTGAAGGGAGTGGCTGGCAATATCGGCGCTTCCGCCGTTCACGCGGCGGCCGATCGCCTTACCAGAGCCATCCGGGAACGGGAGGAGGGGAACTACGCGCCCTTCAACGCGGAGCTGGACGCGGCCCTCCTGGAGGTGATTCCCGGCATTCTCGCAGCTCTCAGACCCGAAAACCACCGACGGGGAGGTCCTGGTCCGGCTGTCCGGGAGCCCGGAGGCGCGCGGAAGAAGGAAAGCCGCGAGACGATCGCAGAACTCGTCCGTTCCCTGTACACGCTCGTCAGCCGCAACGATATCGAGGCTGAGGATACGGGGAAGCTTCTCCTCTCCGCCGTGTCCGGTTCCGAGGAAGATTCTCGGACGGCGGGGTCCGTGGAAACACTGCTTACGGCTCTCAAGGGGTACCGCTTCAAGGAAGCCGAGGGTATTCTCCGCGGAATAGCGGAGACACTGGGGATCGAAATTCATACACCCGCGCTTTGAAGGCTTGAAAACACGGCCCTGAAACCGTATAAATGAAGGATCCATGGAAAAGCCGAGCATCCTGATCGTGGACGACACTCCCTCGAACATCAAGACCCTTTCAGCGGCTCTCAAGGACGAGTACCGCGTCACCGCGGCTACCACGGGAGAGGAAGCGCTCAGTCTCGTCTCCGGAACGGAACTGCCCGATCTCATCATCCTCGACATCATGATGCCCGGGATTTCGGGGCACGAAGTCTGCAAGGCGCTCAAGAGCGAGGAAAGGACGAGACACATCCCCGTCATCTTCGTTACCTCGATGAACGAGGAAGTGGACGAAACCACGGGTTTCGAGCTTGGAGCCGTGGACTACATCAGGAAGCCCTTCAGCATCCCGGTCGTGAAAAAAAGGGTGGACACCCATGTCCAGCTCAAGCGCTACAAGGACTACCTGGAGGAGATCGTGGCGCAGCGGACCGAGGAGCTCTCCAGATCGAACCAGACGCTCAGGGAAACGAATGTCTCGTTCAGCCGCTTCGTGCCCACCGAGTTCCTCTCGATCCTCTCCAAGTCCCAGATCATGGACGTCAAGCTGGGAGACCACGTCCTCATGGAGATGGGGATCCTCTTCGCGGACATCAGATCCTTCGCGACCCTCTCGGAGCGGATGACCCCCCGCGAGAATTTCCTCTTCATCAACGACTACCTGGGGACCGTGGTTCCCATCATCCTCGAGCACGGGGGCTTTGTCGACAAGTATATCGGGGATGCGGTCCTCGCACTCTTCCCCAACAGCGCCGACGCGGCCCTCGCCGCGGCGGTCGCCATGCAGGAGGGAGTCCACCGGTTCAACGAGAAACGGAGTGCCAGGAAGGAAGCTCCCATCGCCATCGGAATCGGACTCCACTGGGGCAACCTGATGCTCGGCGTGATCGGCGTGGAGAACAGGCTCGAGGGAACGGTGATCTCGGACGCGGTCAACCTGGCCAGCCGGATCGAGAGCACCACCAAGGAGTATGGAGCGCCGATCATCGTGAGCGAGGAGTTTCTCCTTCAGGTGAAAAACAAGGACGCATACTCGATCCGCTTCCTCAACACGATCCAGGTCAAGGGGAGGATGCTTCCCGTGTCCATCTACGAGATCCTGAACGGAGAGAACTCGGAAATCCAAAAATTGAAACAGCAGGCGTATCCATTCTATGAAGAGGGCTGGCGCCTCCTCTGCGACGGCCAGGTCAGGGAGGCCTACGCCCAGTTCGTCCTGGCCCTCGAGATCTATCCCGAGGACAAGGCCGCGAAATTCCACCTCTCCTGCTGCACGGATTTCCTGGAAGAATCGTAGACCCGAATCGCACGCATCACCTGCGTTGCGTGTACTCGACGGGGATGACAACGCCCCCCTGAAGGTACAACGCTTGGTCCACGGGCATACCGAGGAGGAATCCCTCGCTCTTCCACCCCGCGGCAAGCCGGAGCCTGACCGGAAACCCGAATCCGAAGTCGGACACGATCCGGAACGCGGCCCCGTGTCCGAAAGGCTCCTGATACCACCAGTCCGCTCTGGCGCCGATACGGACCGCGGACGTCGCCACAATATACGGAATCGATACTCCCGCCCCGAAATTGACGAACGGCCTGCCGTATCGGAGGGTCAACAGTGCGTATGTTCCCCGTACCCTGAAGTGGTTGAGAAGGGAGAGCTCGTACCCCAGGGGAGTGGCTGTGAACAGGGTCCCGTAGATCCACGAGAAGTCTTTTCCGCCGAACATAAAGGGACGTACCACGGTCTGCTCCGCCGAGCGACTCAATCCCTGCGCGGCTGAGGCGGGAGAATCGGGGGCGGCCTTTATCAGTCCGAGACCTTGGTAGAGCCCCGGATCGATGACGGTCCACAACAGGGACATGAGGAGGCATTCCCGGTAGTAGGACACCAGGGTTTCGTCGACCGTTCCCCCGGCGGCCGGGATCCCATTTCCTGTGTGGTTTCTGTATACCAGGAACGCGGACTCCACCGGGTCTCCCATGGTATTGATCCAGGTGTCCGCGTTCTCGGGGTCGATCCACCCGCCGTTCACCATCGGGGCCACGAGCCAGGCGTATGCGGGATAGTAGATCCCCTGGATGAAGGAATGGACGAGGAGGCTCGATCCCATGGCTCCGTTCGCGTACAGATCCTCGAGGATCTGCAGCCGCATGAGCGAGTTGATCTCGAACCCTCCGGTGGATGTCAGCGTCTCCAAAAACAGATCCGCGTCCGCGGGAAGCTCCACCCGAGCGTCGGGCCACGGAATGCCGAATTCGACAAACACGAATTCCCCCCCGATCTCGCGGGCTCTCATCCAGTGTCCGAACTCGTGGGGCCAGATGGTGAGCATGAAGCTCCACCAGGTCTGCCAGGCCATGTCGAAGACGGGCGCAAACCCTTTAGGAAGGTTCGGGGTGATCCCGTATGTCGAGAGATCGGAGAGAACGGCGTAAAGGTTCACTCCGAGGGAGGAGACGCTGGTTAGGTCCGTGAGACCCCCGAAGACGATGGTGTACTCTCGGGACACGCGCGTCTCGGTTTCAGCCAGAGTCTCCGCTTGAGCGGCCGACGGCCCGGCGGGGGAGCTTTCGGCCCAGACGGCGAAAGTCGCAGCGAAAAGAAGCGCAGCGGCCAGAGCCGCGGGGCCATGCGATGACGCCACCCGCTTTGCATCGATCATCGTTGACATGATGACCATCCTACAACAGAATGATCATGCTTGCCGAGCCGTGCTTTCCAGCGGAATCGATACTGATTCGACGAGGTGCCGAAATGAAAAATCGCGCGTGGATTATCGGATTCGTTTTCCTGCTAGTCATGAAGGGAGGCGTCGCCTACTCCCAGGAGGAAAAGCCCGGCGGTTCCTTTTGCCTCGAGGCGGACATGGGTTCCATGGGGATCCTGTCCCTGTTCGAGGCGGGCTGTTCCTTCGAACCAGTTCCCGGCAGTTTTTTCATCCGGGTGAAAGCGCGGATGGCGAGCAGCTTGACCTGGGCTACCTATATCCCCATGGACGGATCCGAGCCGGTTTCCTTCCATCCCGTCCTCGCCGCCGGAGTGGTCTCGTTCGGCGGATACAGTCCCCTCATCCGGAGCTCTTTCCGGATGTACGGGGGTACGGATCTACTGGTCGGCTACTCCTTTACCCCCTATGAGGATCTCATCCTCGACACGGGGAACCTGATCGGCGACAATGTTTCCATGGGGGTATTCGGCTATTTCGGCGCGGAACTGTTCACGGCCAAGGATCTCTCGGTCTTCATCGAGGCGGGCGGCGGCTTCAAAACCTAGTCCGGCGACGACGAAAACCTCTACGCGGTCGCGTCAAGCTGGCTTGGCAGCGGTTTCGGGATTCGAACGGGGATCAGGTGGTACCCGTAAAACACGGGTCCCTCCTTCTTGCGAAAAACACGCGTCCATGCGATTCTCATAAAGATGACAGATGCGCTTACCGAGAGGATCAAGGAACTTGAGTGCCTATACCGCATCTCCGCCCTCCTCACGGTGAAACTCAAGACGCTGAAGGAGACTCTTCCGGAGATCCTCGAGATCATCATCCCCGCGTGGCAGTACCCGGAGATCACGTGCGCGCGCATCGTGGTACGGTCCTACGATTTCAAGAGTTCCGGATACGAAAACACCCGGTGGAAACTGAAGGAGTCGATCACGATCGACGGCGAGGAAACGGGCTTCATCGAGGTTCTCTACCGGGCCGTTCCTTTTTCAGGCTTCGGATCGTCTCCTCCCCTCTTTCTCGACGAGGAACGCAAGCTCCTGAAATCCATCGCCCACCTCGTCGCCGCCATCATCACGAGAAAAGACGCGGAGACAAACATGAGAAAAACGCTGAACGAGCTGCGCAGCAGGACCCTCGAACTGGAGCGGACGAACATCGCCCTGCGGGAGGTCCTGACCCATTTCGAACGCGAGAAGAGTTCCCTTCTCGAACAGATATCCTCGGGCATTCGGCAGAACATCTCCCCGATCCTCCACGCGCTCCGCCACTTCACCCTGAGCCCCGAACAACGGGACGAGTATCTCGACCTTCTGGCTAAGAACCTTGACCACGCCATCGCGGAGAGGAAGGGAACCCCCCACCCATCCGCGGAACCGCTCACCCCACGGGAGATCGAGGTGGCGAACCTGATCCGCGAGGGTTTTCAGAACAAGGAGATAGCCAGGCTCCTCTCCATCTCCGTTCTCACGGTTGAACGCCACCGGCACAATATCCGGAAAAAAATCGGCATCGAGGGACAACGGGTTAATCTCTCCTCGATTCTGCGTCAGAAGTAACAGGTACCTTCTGTTTCATTGTATATATTACTTGTACATACCTTGTATATTTATCTACAAGATATCCATAACACAGCCATACGAGAAGCGAGAATTGCGCCGGACGCACAAACGGCATTACACAATTCTTTATATTAAATTGAATTGCGTAACCATACAGTGCCATTTAACCGCCATGTTTCCGTAGAAACTTTCCCACTCGATATACACAAATCAAACGGATCGTTTGACAATCCGGTCCGCCGTGGTAATTCTATATATTGATAAAACACTCTTTTTAGAGATTTTTATCAAATCATGAGCCGTTAGGACGGAAGAGGAGATACCATGGACAAATCGTACAATCCTTTCAACGCAGCCCAAGCCCAGTTCGACAGGGTGGCGGAGATGCTTTCTCTCGAACCGGGAGTCAGGGAGCTCCTGCGAAACCCGATGCGCGAATACCACGTCAGCATCCCCGTGAGGATGGACGACGGGACAGTGCGTATCTTCAAGGGTTTCCGCGTTCAGCATAACGACGCCAGGGGCCCCGGCAAGGGCGGAATCAGGTTCCATCCGCACGAGACCATAGACACGGTCAAGGCACTCTCGATGTGGATGACCTGGAAATGCGCGGTCGTGGACATCCCGCTGGGAGGAAGCAAGGGAGGAGTCATCTGCGATCCGCACGACCTGAGCCAGCGGGAACAGGAACAGATCTGCCGCGGCTGGGTCAGGCAGCTTTCCCAGGATATGGGCCCCCTCCGGGACGTCCCCGCTCCCGACGTTATGACCAACCCTCAGCATATGTTATGGATGCTCGACGAATTCGAGACTATCAACAGGGTCAAGCTCCCCGGCTTCATCACCGGCAAACCGGTCGGACAGGGCGGTTCTCTCGGACGGACCGAGGCGACCGGGTACGGCGTCATCTTCACCGTAAGGGAAGCGCTCAAGGAACTCGGCGTGAAACCCGAGAACACAAAGGCAAGCGTCCAGGGATTCGGCAACGTGGCTCAGTACGCCATCCGGCTGTACAATCAGCTAGGCGGAAAAGTCGTATGCGTGGCCTGCTGGGATCAGAAGGATTCCAAGTCCTATTCATTCCGCAAACTGTCTGGCATCAACGTCGATGAGCTTCTGGGTATCAGCGACCGCTTCGGCGGCATAGACAAGGACAAGGCCAAGGGGCTCGGATACGAGATCCTTCCCGGCGACGCATGGATCGAGCAGGACGTCGAGATTCTCATTCCAGCCGCCCTGGAAAACCAGATCACCGGCGATTCCGTGAAGAGGATCAAGAGCTCCGTCATCCTCATCGCAGAGGGATCCAACGGGCCGACCACCCCGGAGGCGGACGAGGTTCTCAGAAAGTCCAAGATCTTCGTCATTCCCGACTTCCTCGCGAATGCGGGCGGAGTCACCTGCAGCTATTTCGAGCAGGTTCAGAACAATATGAACTACTACTGGGAAAAGGACGAGGTTCTTGGAAAACTCGACATTAAGATGACGTCGGCGTTCCACGCCGTCGCGGACCTCGCGAGAAAGAAGAACGTCTACACCCGCGACGCGGCGTACATGATCGCAATCGACCGCGTAGCCCAGGCCTGTAAAAGCAGGGGCTGGGTCTGATCCTTCACGGTTCCGCCATAGGAACCGTATGAGATGAAGCGTGAACCGCCCGGGGAAATCCCGGGCGGGATCCTTTCCGGCCTTGGGAGTGACGGACTTGCCGTTCCCACGCCGACCGGATTACTATGTGAGTATTATCGAAGTTCCCAAGGAGCGGGAAATGCCGGGCAGGGTATACAGCAGAAACCAGGAGGGGATGGCTGGAACCTTCACCACTCTCGGTTCGGGAGAGATCGGGGGCAAAGCTTCGGGGCTCGTGCGCGTCCAGGAGATCCTCTCCTCTCTCTTCCCGGATAACCGCTTCGGTTCGTATATCGTCGACATTCCGGAAATGGTGGTCGTCAGGACCGGCCTGTTCCGGGATTTTATAGAGAAGAACCGTCTCGCGGACGTTGTCACGGCGGGAGTCTCCGACGGCGGAATCGCCTCCGCGTTCCTCCAAGGGGAGTTTTCCCCCATGTTTTCGGGAGACCTCCTCTCGCTGGTGACCCGGACAGCCACGCCGCTGGCTGTCCGCTCTTCCAGTCTCCTCGAGGACGCGCTGGCCGAGCCTTTCGCCGGAATCTACATCACCAAGATGATCCCGAACAACCAGCTAAGTCCAGCGGAACGCTTCCGAAAGCTCATGGAAGCGATCAAGCTCGTGTACGCTTCCGTGTACTTCGAGGAGGCCCGCGCGTACACAGCCGCGGCAGGGAAGGGTGAGCAGAACGAGGAAATGGCCGTGATTCTCCAAGAGGTCGTTGGGAGCAGACGGGGAAGTCGTTTCTACCCCGCGGTATCCGGAGTAGCGCGGTCGTGGAACTACTACCCGACGGGAAACGGCGAACCCTGC
>CAZPZF010000015.1:21624-25435 GCA_964590705.1 uncultured Spirochaetales bacterium
GGGTAAAACGATCGTGGACGGGGGGAAGTCCTGGCCCTTCAGCCCCAAAATCCCCGCTTCCCCTCCTCCCTATTCGGGGATCAAGGATCTCCTCAACTCCACCCAAACGGATTTCTACGCGGTGAACCTCGCGGAAACGTACCGGTATGACCCCACCGGAGAGGCGGAATTCCTTACGCGCGAACCCCTTTCCACCGCTGAGAGCGACGGCGTACTCGAAACCCTGTGCTCGACCTACGACCATGTATCCGACCGTCTCGTTCAGGGGATTCCGGGACCCGGCCCCAGAATCGTCGATTTCTCGTCACTCCTCTCGGGAGATGATGAATTCCCCGACCTGATCCGTACGCTTCTGGAGGGGGCGCAGGCGCATACCGGCGGTCCTGTGGAAATGGAATTCGCGGCTGATTTCAGCGCAGGCGCGGCGGAAAAGCGTTTCAGGATCCTGCAGCTACGGCCTCTGGCTGTTCACGAAAAAAACGTGGATCTCTCCTTCGTGAAAGAGGATCCCGCCCGTATCCTGATCGAGGCGGAGCGATGCTCGGGAAACGGCGTAGTCGACTCGATATCCGACATCGTGTACCTGGTTCCCGAGCGCTTCAAGCCCGGAGCCACCGTGGGAATCGGACCGGAAATCGGGGAGATCGACCGGCGCATCAGGTCAGAGAACCGGAAGTACCTCCTCATCGGGTTCGGCAGATGGGGCTCTTCCGATCCCTGGCTCGGCATCCCGGTCCGTTGGGCGGAAATCGCCGGGGCCGGGGCCATAACCGAATCGGTTTTCCCCAACATGTATCCGGACTTCAGCCAGGGATCCCACTTCTTCCATAATATAAGCAACCTCGGAATTCCCTATCTGTCCGTGGGTTCCATGGAGCGGATCAACTGGAAATGGCTTTCCGCCCAGCCCGCGGCCAGCGAATCGGGCCATGTCAGACATGTCAGGACCGAAAAGCCGATAACCGTGTGGGTGGACGGGAAGAACGGCACGGGGGGGGTCGTCATATGAACAACGAGAACAGGCGTCACGAGGATATCGTGTATTCCCTGAACGAACGGGTCAAGGAACTGACCTGTCTGTATCGGGTCGAGGAGCTCACCCGGACTCCAGGCAAGGATATGGACTCGATCTTCAATGAGCTTCTCTCCATCATCCCACCCGGGTGGCAGGCAAGCGAACACTGCAAACCACGCATCATCTTCCGTGGCAAGGTCTACCAAACAGACAGCGATTTCAATCATACCTACTGCCAGAAATCGGATCTCAAGGTGAACGGCGTAACCCAGGGAATGATCCAGGTCTGCTACGACTCCCAGCCGATCGTCGAGGACGGCAAGACATGGTTCCTCAAAGAGGAGCAGCTGCTTCTTGACGCCATCGCCTCCCTCGTGGGCCGGTATGTCTCCACGGAAGAGAGCAGGTTGGCGTCTCAAGAACAGGAACTAGGCGGGGATTCGAGCGCGGTCCAAGAGACGAAAACCGGAAAAAAAACGAGCTCCCGCGAGGAATGGGAGATCGTCCTCAACCTCCTCCTGAAGATCGATTCCCGGCTTCACAAGCGCATCACCCGGAAGATGCTGAACCATCTCTGCAGGCTCGGAATCGAGGAGGCGAGGGTCCTCCTCACGGCGATCGGCATGAAAACAGGTCTCGAGGAAGAGGAGAGCCGCAGCGAGCAGAACAAGCCGAGCCAGCGGGTCTCCGAACAAGCCTTTCAAGAACTCGACCGGAAGATCTTCGACATCGCCAGACGGTACATATCCTCGGATGAGATCTCGGACTCAATTCAGAAATGGGTACAGGACGACAAGATCGCGCCGCTTGTCGGGACCCTGGAAAACAGACACTCCACGATGAGCGAGATCATCGAGGAGATCTCCCGATACCACGCTCTCGGCGAGGAGAAGCAGGGGATCTCCCCCGGCCTCCAGGAAAACGTGAGATCCCTCCTCGTGTCTCGGCTCCTCACCGAACAACTCGACTACGTCCGGATCGCCAAAAACCATGTGAAGATCGACAGTTTCTATGACATCCTCAACAAGACCATCTCCTCGCTGAACAGCCAGGGCAAGCTGGGGGGGAAGGGTGCTGGGCTTATCATCGCCTCCCACATCTTGAAGGCGGACGAGACGGTCGGCGGACGCATCAGGACGCCGAACACATGGTTCCTCACATCGGACAGCCTCCAGGCCTTCATCAACTACAACGACCTCGAGGATACCTTCGAGCAGAAATTCAAGTCCGTGGAGCAGATCCGCGAGGAATATCCGAACATCGTCCAAATCTTCAAAAGTTCCCAGTTTCCTATCGAGATCGTCAACGGTCTCTCCCTTGCCCTCGACGACCTCGGGGAGGTCCCAATCATCGTCAGGAGTTCCAGCCTCTTGGAGGACCGTCTCGGGACCGCGTTTTCAGGGAAATACAAGAGCCTGTTCCTGGCGAACAGGGGCAGCAAGAAAGAGCGGCTCCTCGCCCTGATGGACGCGATCGCCGAAGTGTTCGCGTCGACCTTTGCCCCGGATCCGATCGGCTACCGCAAAGAGCGGGACCTCATCGATTACAACGAGGAAATGGGGGTGATGATTCAGGAGGTCATCGGCAGACAGGTGGGCAAGTACTTCTTTCCCGCCTTTTCAGGGGTAGCCTTCAGCACGAATGAGTTCAGGTGGTCGCCCCGGATCGAACGGAACGACGGCCTTATCCGGATGGTGCCGGGTCTCGGGACACGGGCTGTGGACCGCCTCTCCAACGATTATCCCCGGCTCATCGCGCCGGGGAAACCCGACCTTGACGTGAATATAACGACTGAGGATCTCGTCAAATACTCGCCAAGGCAGATGGATGTGATCGATCTGGAGGAGAACACGTTCAGGACCATCTCGATCATTGAGGTCCTGCGGGACTACGGGAACTCCTTCCCTCTTGCGGACAAGATCGTCTCCGTCTACACGGGAGACAACCTGGCGGACCGCTCGGTGTTCGCCATCGACTTCGAGAAGGACGACCTCATCGTCACCTTCAACGGCATCATACGGAAGACACCGTTCATCTCCACGGTTAAGAGAGCTTTAGAACTCCTCTCTGAGAAACTGGGAACCCCGGTGGATATCGAATTCGCCTGCAACGGAGATGACTTCTACCTCCTCCAGTGCAGGCCTCAGAGCTACTCGCAGAACGTCATTCCGTCGCCGATACCCCATGACATTCCCGAAAAAGACATCCTCTTCACCGCGGATAGATACGTGTCGAACGGCCTGGTGCCCGACATCACCCATGTGGTGTATGTCGATCCCGATGGATACGCGAGCGCGAGAACGGAACGGGAACTGGAGCGGGTAGGCGAAGCGGTGAGCAGGCTCAACTCCCTGCTGCCGAAAAGACAGTTCATCCTGATGGGACCTGGCCGTTGGGGAAGCAGGGGTGACATCAAGCTGGGCGTGAAGGTGGCCTATTCGGATATCAACTGCACGGCGATGCTCATAGAGATCGCGCGGAAGAAGGGGAACTACACCCCCGACCTCTCCTTTGGCACCCACTTCTTCCTGGATCTCGTCGAGAGCTCGATCAGGTACCTTCCCCTCTACCCGGACGATCAAACCACCGTATGGAACGAGCGATTCCTCCTCGATTCGCAAAACATTTTAAGGGATCTCCTTCCCGATTTCTCCGACCTGGCCAAGATCGTGAAAGTCATAGACATCCAGCGGGAGAGGGAGGGAAAAGTCGTTCGGGTGCTTCAGAACGCGGACCTGAACTCAGCCATCGCATACATCGCGCCGGGGGGGGCGGGGGGGGGGGGGCGGGGGGGGG
>CAZPZF010000016.1:0-23172 GCA_964590705.1 uncultured Spirochaetales bacterium
TCTGCAGGTTCCTGTTGGTGTTGAGTTCGCCGTATCGGCTGATGAGGTTCGGAACGTCCTTGTATCCGGGGAATTGGTCCTCGATCTCCTTTAGGAACCTGAGCGCTGGACCGATCTCCTGGATCTGGATGTAGCAGACCGCGAGGCGGTACTTCAGCTCCACGAGGATCTCGTTCTTGATCGCCTCATGCTTGAGCCCGATCTCGAAATCCATGATCGCCTTCTGGTACTGCCTGCTGTTCAGATGGATCGTTCCTGAAAAGAGCGCGGCTCCGGGGCCCCAGACTGGATCGGGCCTGAGGTGGGAGAAGATCCTGATCGCCTGTTCGTTCTGGCCGAGATTGTGGTACGCCTCCGCAAGGGTGAAGAGGGATTCCTTGTCGTCGGGCTCGAGGTCGATGACCCTACGCAGGAGTGCGGCGGCTTCCGAGTACTTCTGGAGCTTGTACAGGCTCATTCCCAGGTAGCGGAGAGTCTCGACATGCTCCGGTTGGTCTTTCCGGGCGATGAGGAGAAGCTTGGCCGCTTTCTCATAGTTCTTCTTCTGGTATTCCAGGTATCCGAGATTGTAGTTGATCTCGAATACGTCCGGTTTCATGCTGCGGGCGATGAGGAGGCTCTTGTACGCCTCGTCATACTTCTTCAGTTTCATCGCCGATAACGCGTATCTTGTCGTGACATCGAACTCGTCTATTTCGGGGTTCGTGGCGCAGAGGTCTATGAGGAGTTCGTAGCTTCGCATCGATTTGTCGAAGATCCCCTCACGGTAGTAGAGATCGGCGAGAGCGAGAAGGGCTTCCGCGTCCTTGGGATTCTGGGCGAGACGCCTGTTGGCTTCCTTAATAACGGCGTTCCTGTCTTTCCCCTTGAACTTCTTCCCGTTACCCTCCTCGGTTTTTTTCCCCTTCAGCAAGAGCGGAATCACGATAGCCGCGGCTATGATGACGATTCCTACGGGTATCAGGATGGGCAGCAGGTCGGACATGGAACCTCCCGTAAGGACCATTATCGTGTTTTCGTTTGAGTCAGTCAAGGAAAGTCGCCGCTATTGACAAACGGGAGTAGCGGCACTACTTTTAAAAAACTCCGCGAGTTTCCCGCACGATCATCGGTTGGACGCTTTTTCGCCGGATTTTGCGGCTGTAGCTATAACCTCTTTTTCCCGATATTTTAATGGAGAGGCTTCTTTCGACCCGATTTTTCGAGAGAGAGCAAGAGGAGGCAATGTGAGCGATTCGATGATAGGGATAAAACTCGCTGACGGTTCCTTCTATCCCATCCTGGAAGAAAAAAGGGTGGGCAAGAAGAAGCTGATCCTCACGACCGCGCGGGAAAATCAGAGAAGCGTACAGATCGACCTGTACCGAGGAAGCGGAGAATCCCTTCTCGAAGCTGTGTACATCGGCAGCCTGGTCATCGAAAATTTGAACCCTAAACCCGCGGGCAGCGCGGAGATCGAATTAATCGTCGGCATCAGCGAAGAAGGACTGCTCAACGCGAAAGCGGGCGATAAAGAATCCGGTGAGTACCAGAATTTATCCGTTTCGATGGATACGATCGCCCCGCAGGAACAGTTCGACCTTCCCGACCTCGACTTAGAGGGGGTTTCGGCTCCAGATATCGTCCGGGAGGAAGAGGACCGGCCCCTGCCCGAAGAAACGCGTCTGTACGGCGAGGAGGAAGAGAGAATCGAGGCGCCCAAGCGCAGGCCCTTCTTCCTCATCGGCTTCATCGTCATCGCCCTCCTCATCATAGGAATACTGATGCTCCTCATTTTCCGTTCCTGCAGAGGCGAGGACCAGCGGCCTCTCAAGGCCGGAGACACGACTCCTCCGGCGGCAACCGCACCAGCCCAGCCCGCGCTGCAGCAGAGCCAGCAACCGGCAGTCTCGCCGGCTCCTCAGCCGCAAACCCAGCCTGCTCAACAGACTCAAGAGGCGGCCGCGCCTCAGCCGGTCCCCGCCCAGCCTGCGCCTCAGCAGAGCCAGCCGGAGCCGCAGCAGCCTCGGCAGGACGGTTTGATCGTTCCCGGGCATCCCGAGGCGCCAGAGGGCGTCTGGTACAAAATCGTATGGGGTGATACATTGTGGGACATCTCCATCGCGTTTTATCGGACACCTTGGCTGTATGGGAAAATCGCTAAAATCAATTCGATCCCGAATCCTGACCGCATCTACGCGGGGAGGCGCCTGTTCATCCCTCAGGAATAGCCTCCCCGTTCTGCTCATCCCCCTTCTCCTCTCCATCCCTCTCTTCGCGAGAAACGGGGAGGAGGAGAGGGTCTCGGTATGGGGATTCGACGCCGTTGATCTCGTCACCGCCCTTGGGGCGGGGAACCACAGGATCCTCGAAACCGTGGATTTCGCTTCCATGGATCCCGAAGAGATCCTCCGCCTTGGCTCCGACGCCCCGTACCTGACCGCGCAGGTCTTCCACGGTCTTTGCATGGAGGAACAGGCCCGGACCCTCCTCTCCCTCGCCGCCGAACGGGCGGAAGAGCCGTGGGGAGAGCGTGCGGCTGTCGAACTCCTCGAGGACCTCGTCGGCAGCGGCCTGTGGGAGCGCGCGGAAACGGCGGCGGGCAGGGTCATGAAGATCTACCCGGGCAACCCCAGGATTCACCTCCTGTACGCGGAGGCTCTCCTGAACCTGAAGCGATTCGAGGGCATCCCCGCGATTCTTCAATCCGACGGCCATGAGGCCCCGGAAGCGGAGCGTTTTGTAATCGCCGCCCTTTTCGCGGCCGGAGACGCCGGCTGGGAGGAACGCTACCTCCGCTGGAACCTGCAGGAGCGGAACGACGAGGAGGTCGTTGAGCTCTACCGTTTCCTCGAAGACCGCGGGGCGTTTGACCAGCCCGGGCAAACGCCCCAGGAAGAGGCCCTCTTCGCGTGCGCGCGGGGGAGATACCTCGCCTCGACCGGTACCCCCGCCCGCGCGCTTGCCGACCTCGTCCCTGTCCTCAGCGACCCTGTCTATCTTACCGCTCCCCTGCTCACGGTCCTGGAGCGCTGTTACGCGTCGACAGGCAGATCGGCGGAAGGGGCGTGCCTGTTCTCCGCACTTGCGGCGCGGGCGGGGGACGGTTATACACGGTCGCGGGCTCTGTTCCTGGAGGGGAAACTGTGGCGGAGACACGGTTCTTTGGAACGGGCCATCGACGCCTTCACCCTCTGCTTTCGCAACGCCGATACGGCGGAGGACCGCCACAGGGCGGCGTGGTACGCTGCAGACTGCGCGGTCAGGCTCTCCCCGGCGGCGGGGCTCGCCTCCCTGATCCATTGGGTGACGATATGCGACGACCCCGCGTGGTTCGGGGACATCCTCGTATCCTTCGGTTCCTCGGCTGTCCTGGCCGGCAGATGGGGGGACATCGGGGAACTGTTCCGCTCCGTCGGGCACCGGATGGATGCGGAAACCCGCTCCTTCTTCCTCTTCGTCCTTTCGCGGGCATACGCGGCAGGCTTCCTCGTTCCCGGGCCCGGCGACTCTTCGGCGAGCTTTCTCCGGAGGATCCGCGCGGAGGGCGGGCATCCCTACTATGTTCTCATGGCAGCCGCGCTCCTCGGGGAACACCTCGACGGGCCGGCCCTGTACCGGATCGTGAACGTCGACGCGGGCGGGCCGGGCCTGCACCCGGCTGCCGGCTCCGCTTTCGCGGCCGATATGGAAACCGAGGGAACCGCTGGGTTCCCGGATGAGCCGGCCGCTGCGCCGGCCTCCTCCGGATCCGGAAACGGGGCAAGAACCGCGGTGGTGTCCCGATTCCTCGCGTACTCGCTCCCGGCCCTCGCGTATGCGGAGATCGGAGGTGACCCTGATTCGGTATCGCGGGACGTGTTCCTGGAAACCATCCGTTCCTGCTCCCGGGCCGGGCTCTACAGCGAGGCCCTCAGGCTGGCGGTGAGGGGAACAAAAGCGAGGGGACGCTACATAACGCCTGAGGAAATCTTCCTCCTGTATCCGCGACCCTTTCTCGGAATCGTTGACGAAACGTCGAGATCCGAGGGGATTCCGATGTGGCTCTTCTACGCCCTGATCAGGGAGGAGAGTTACTTCTCCGCTGAGGTCGGATCCTCCGCCGGAGCGGTAGGGCTCTGTCAGCTCATGCCCTCGACAGCCGCCGATGTGGCCCGGAGACTGGGGATCGATTCCTACGATCTCACCGATCCCGGCGACAACGTTGGCCTCGGGGGGTGGTATCTCGCCGCGCAGCTGCGGAGGTTCGGGGGCATCGTACCGGCCCTGTGGGCCTACAACGCAGGACCGGGCAGGGCAGCCGCATGGAAACCCCGTTTCTTCGAGGGCGACCCTCTTCTGGCGGTCGAATCCGTTCCGTTCGCCGAAACGAGGAACTATGTCCACAAGATCCTCGTTTCCGCCGCTCTCTATGGGGGGCTGTATGAAAAGATCGCCCCCGAGGCCGTTGTGGACGCGTTCTTTCCGAACCTCTCCGGCCCGTGATCCAGTATCGTATTGAGGAGGTTTTCCCATGTCCATCGTTCAGGCGGTCATCCTCGGCATCGTGCAGGGGGCGACGGAATTCATCCCGGTTTCGAGCTCCGGCCATCTGGCCATTCTGGAGAATCTGATGGATCTCCCCGATGTTTCCGTGCTCTTCGACGTCATTCTGCACCTGTGTACCCTCGCGGTCGTGGTGGTGTTTTTCAGACGGAGGATCGGCGGGATGTTTTCGTCTCTGTTCCGGTTCGCTGCAAGGAGGAAGCGGGAAGAGGACGGGGAGAACCTCAGGCTTGTCTTGATGGTGATCGTCTCCACCGCAGTGACCGCGTGCGTCGGTTTCGTCGTCTCTCTGGCGGATCTCGGAAAGCGCCCCGGCATCGTTTCGCTCCTTCTTATCGTTACCGGCGTTATTCTCCTGCTCGGCGGAAAACGGGAAGGCTCCAACGATTACCGCGGGATGCGCTTGACCCACGCCCTGTTCATCGGGGCCGCCCAGGGGATCGGCGTGTTTCCCGGCATATCTCGGTCAGGAATCACCATCTCGGCAGGTTCGGCTGCAGGGCTCGAACGGGAGCGGGCCGGCGAGTACGCGTTCATCCTCTCCATCCCGGCGATACTCGGAGCCCTGCTCCTCTCGCTCAGGGAAGCCGAGGCCCTTCGCGCCTCGATCAGCGCCGCGTCCCTGGCGGCCGGTTCCGCAGCGGCTGTCGCCACCGGTTTTCTCTCCCTTTCAGTCCTGATGCGGATCGTGAAGGGCGGAAGGCTGTCCCTCTTCAGCTGGTATCTCATTCCCGCCGGGGCGGTCGGTTTCACGTATTTCACCTTCTTCGCGTGACACGGGCCCTTTCCCGGTTTACATCCTCCTTCGGTCTTCCGATAAGGAAGGGGGGAGCATCGTACCCCGGGAAACGCAGGAGGTATCAGTGGGTTCTTCTCGAAGCGGGATAGCAGCAGCCATCGCTTTTCTTGCGGCGGGTCTCTATCTTTTAACCGCCATTCTCTCCACCCTCTTCATGACCGACGGCGGGAGCTTCTCCCTCTTGGGGATCACGGCGGCCCCTCTTGTGGCGGCCTTCTCGTACGCGTCTCTGTACATCCCTCTCTACCTCCTCTTCGGAGGCGTGCTCATCCTCTCTCCCGTTTCCCCGCGGAGGTGGATTCCCGCCCTTTCAATGACCGCGCTTCCGTTCCTGAGCCTGAGTTTTTTCTTTCGGATCCTTTCGGGAATGGGATACACACCGGTCATGGCCAGGGTGGTTCAAGCCTTCGGATACCGGGGAAGTCTCGTTTCGCTCGGCATTCTCAGCCTCTTTTTCTCCATGTTGGCTGTCCTGGCCGGCATCAGGCTGGGCAGGCTGCCACGGCCCGCGGCGACCCCCGGATCCTCCGGGGATGCACGTATGTTGCCGGCCGAAATAGTTCCCGTGGACGGCTGTTATTCTGGGATAGTCGAGTCTGGTGCCGGTCGGCCTGCCGCTGGTTCGTCTTCCGCCGGCGCGGCTGCCGTATCCTCGCCCGCAGGCTGGACAGAGGCGGTTCCGACGTCTTCCGCCGACGATGCTGCCCCAGCGGCTCCGGTGCCTTTCGCCGACGATGCTGCGGCCAAGCCCTTTCCCTCCTCGGATTCATTCGCCGCGGGAGTACCGCTGAGAAAGAGTCCGGAGTCGGTCGCCGGAGAACCGCAGTTTACCTTCATCATGCCAAAAATCCCGGAGCCTCCCGCCCTTTCTTCCATGGCACCTATGAGAACCCTGTCCCCAGCCGCCATGGCTGATCTCTCGACGCCGACGGTTCTCCGGATGGAGGCGGGAAGGAAGCCCGCGGAGGATTCCCCTGCCGATGTCGTCGAATCAATCGATGTCGGGACCGCCGATGAAATGGGCGGAGGTGCGGCCGTCGAGCCCGCGCTGCCGAACGAAGAGGAGGAGGTCTGGCCGGAACTCCCGGAGGAGGCGGAAGAGCTCGGGGAGGCGTTCGAATCGGAGGAGGTCGAGATCGACGATCTGGACGCGGACGAGGAGTTTCCGGAGTTCGAAGACGCCGAGCCGCTGCGCGAAAAGGTCGATGCCGACCCCGAGGAGACGCTGGTTGAGGCAGAACCCCCGGCCGCGGAAATCGGAGCGGAGATTGCGGCGGGGCAGCCGAGCGGCGCGGTCAGCCCGGCGGCAACGCGTAAGAACGGAGACGTGACAAGGCCGTCGGCCTTGGAGAAAGACGGCGGTAAATCAATCCCTGCTCCGGCTCAGCGGGATCCAAAGAGGGGATCACGGAAGTACGCAGTGCCGGTGGCTCCTCTGCTCAACGACTATCCGGATGGGCAGTACTGGGTGGTGGACGACGACACCAGGCGCGCCGCGGACATCCTCAAGGAAACCCTGGAGGAATTTGGGATTCAGGCGGAGGTCACGGGGATCAGGAAGGGACCCGTGATCACGATGTTCGAGATCCTCCCCGCGCCAGGGGTTAAGCTCTCGAAGATCGTCAATCTGGCGGACAATATCGCCCTCAGGCTCGCCGCTTCCCGGGTCAGGATTGTGGCCCCGATTCCCGGAAAGCACGCGGTGGGCATAGAGGTCCCCAACAAGCACCGGGCCATCGTGTCCTTCAGGGAGCTGATCGACTCCGATCTCTTCAACACCGCTAAGATGGAGATACCCGTCATTCTCGGGAAGGACATCACGGGAGAGGCGCAGGTGATCGATCTCGTGCAGACCCCGCACCTGCTCATCGCGGGCGCAACGGGATCGGGCAAGTCGGTCTGCGTGAACTCGATCATCTGTACGATCCTGTACAAGAGGAAGCCGGAGGAGGTCCGGATGATCCTCATCGATCCCAAGATCGTGGAGCTTAAGCTGTATAACGATATCCCGCACCTCCTCACCCCGGTCATCACGGAGCCGAAAAGGGCCTTCCAGGCCCTCCAGTACTGCATCTACGAGATGGAGCGCCGATACTCGCTCCTCGACTCCCTCGGGGTGCGGGACATCAGGTCGTACAACCGGAAGATCCGAACCAAGAACCTGGCCACCCTTCCCCTTCCATACATCGTCATCATCATCGACGAGTTCGCGGACCTCATGGCCACAACGGGAAAGGAGCTGGAGGCGACCCTTGCCCGCCTGGCAGCCATGTCGCGCGCCGTCGGAATCCACATCGTTCTGGCTACCCAGCGTCCCTCCATCGACGTCATCACGGGGCTCATCAAGGCGAACATCCCTTCACGCATCGCCTTCATGGTGGCGGGCAAATTCGACTCCCGGATCATCATCGACGCGGTCGGCGCGGAAAAGCTCCTCGGCAGGGGGGATATGCTGTTCACCTCGTCCTGGGATCCGGTCCCGATACGCATCCAGGGCGCCTATCTCTCCGAGGAGGAGGTGGAACGGGTATCCGATCACGTGAAGACCCTCGGAGAGCCCGACTATATCGACGACGAGATCTTCATCGACGACGAGGACGGCGACGATTTTGAGCTCATCAGCGACGGCGGAGAGGATCCCCTCATGGACGCCGCGGTGGATATCGTGGCCTCCGCCGGAAAGGCTTCGGCGTCCTACCTGCAGCGGCGGCTCAAGATCGGCTACAACAGGGCCGCGCGCCTGGTGGAGGAGATGGAGAAGCGGGGGATCGTCGGCCCCCAGAACGGGAGCAAGCCCCGGGACGTAATCCACCTGCCGGATAAATTCAGGGAATGAATGGCCGCGAAGCTCGCGTACGGTCGCCTATCGCGGCCGCGGAATTCCCGGTGTATCGCGGGAGACCTTGATCCTCGCCCGGCCTTCCACTATGATGAGGTATGGACGTGATTGTCAGGACCAGATCCTGCGCCGATCGTGAAGAAGACCGGAATCTAGAGTATTGGCGCGGCAAGTCCCCCGATGAGCGGGTCGCCGCGGTAGACACCCTGCGAAGGCGGTATTATGGAGAACATATTCCCGGACTTCAAAGAGTGGTTCGAATTACTCGGCAAGAGAAAGGTTGAATACCTGATCGTCGGTGGGTACGCGGTGGCCTTTTACGGAGCGCCGCGCTTCACCGGAGATATCGATATCTTCATCCGCACCGATCATGAAAACATCTCGAGGCTCCTCACCGCGCTGGACGATTTCGGTTTCGGCGACTCAGGGCTTTCCGCGGAGATCCTCGGCACGCCGGGGCAGATCATCGAACTCGGGCTTCCCCCCGTCCGCATCGATATCGTGACATCCATCCAGGGCGTTTCCTTTGACCAGGCCTGGCCGAACCGGATCGTCGGAAGATACGGCGATACGGAGGTGACCTTCATCGGGGAGCGGGATCTGGTTTTAAACAAGCGGGCCGCCGGCAGAAAGAAGGATCTTGCTGACCTTGAGAGCCTCGGAGTGGACGTCTGATGGCCGGTCCGTCTCTCTCTGATCCGCTCTTTTTCTCTTGATTCCTATCAACATATATAATAATATATATTAGCATATTCATATAGAGGTATTCGGTATGGAACTTGTAGTCGCTATTCTCGTCTTTGTTGGGCTGTATGCCCTGAAGGCATGGCTCGGGCCGAAGATCGGCATCCCGTCCTGAGGGAGCGCTTCAGCGTGCTCGGTCGAGCATAGAGAAAGATCCGGGGATGAAAAAACCCAGGAAAGCGCTGAATCTGCCTCAAACGAAAACGCGCCGGATGAAAAGCGGAAGGAGTGATTCGGCTCCGGGAAAAAGCCGCGTGTATATCCTCTCTGAATAAAAATGCACCTTTATCCCTCAATATACGAAAAAAATCCCTATCCCGGTCGAATTCCATAGACAGCGGCTGTTTTTATGGTATAAAAATGAACTACTGGGATGCATTTTTATCAAGGAGGAAAGAATGAAAAAATCCAGAGCACTCGCAATCGTAACAGCCGCGGCTATCGTATGCGTCCTCTTCCTTACGAGCGCGGCCCAGCAGGAACAGGGTGCGGCAGCTGCCAAGGAGATCAAGATCGGCATCGTCGCTCCGATTACCGGAGAGGCGGCCACCTTCGGCAGTTCAACCGTCAATGGGGCCACCCTGTATTTCGATCAAGTCAACGCTGCGGGCGGCATCAACGGCGTGATGATCAAGTACTTTATCGAGGACGATAAAGGCGATCCCACCGAAGGAGCCAACGCGTACAGCAAGCTGATCGACCAGAACGGCGTCTGCGCCATCGTCGGAACCGTCATGAGCAAGGTCTCCCTCGCCGGGGCGCCCATTGCCCAGGGCAAGGGCATTCCCATGATCAGCCCGACCTCGACCAACCCCGCCGTGACCCTCGTCGGCGACTACATCTTCCGCGCCTGCTTCATCGACCCGTTCCAGGGATTCGTGGCGGCCAAATACGCCATCGACAGCGTGAAGGCGAAAACGGCCGCGGTCCTCTATGACGCGGGCAACGACTACACCAAGGGCCTCGCCGAAGTGTTCCGCGACGAATTCACCAAGATGGGCGGAAAGATCGTAGCCTTCGAAAGCTACGCGTCCGGAACGTCCGATTTCAACGCCCAGCTCGTCAAGATCAGGGCAGCGAACCCAGCGGTACTGTTCATTCCTAACTACTACAACGACGCCGGCCTCATCGCCAAGCAGGCCAGGGCTATGGGTATCAATGCCCAGTTCATCGGCGGAGACGGATGGGATTCTCCCGAGCTCTTCAACATTGCGGGAGCAGCGATCGAAGGCGGGGTTTTCGCCAATCATTTCTCCCATGAATCGACCGTTCCCGCGGCCGTCGCGTTCGTGAAGGCTTACGAGGCGAAATTCGGCCAGAAACCGGACGCCCTCGCGGCCCTCGCATACGAAGCCGCAATGATCATGGTTGACGCCATCAAGAGGGCGGGAAGTGCTAATCCGACCGCTATCAGGGACGCGTTGAAAGCAACCAACCTGGAGACCATCACCGGTGTCGTCAAATTTGACGCAAACCGGAACCCGGTCAAGGGCGCTGTCATCCTCGAATGCAGGAACGGAGCCGCGGTCTACAAGGCATCGGTCAATCCGTAGTCTATCCGGAGCAATTCTCACATCAGACAAGGAGAATCGATCCGAGTCAATCCGGAATCCAGGGAGGCAGCGTAGCTGCCTCCCTCTTTCCGTCAGCACGAGCGTAAGGAGATGCCCATGGAAACGTTCCTGTCGCAGTTCATCTTCGGCCTGCAACGAGGTACGATTTACGCGTTGATCGCCCTGGGATACACCATGGTTTATGGAGTCATACGCCTGATCAATTTCGCCTATGGTGAGATCTTCATGCTTGGGGCGTTCTTTTCTTTTTTTGTTATCCGCCTTTCACCCCTCCCCCCCGCGGTCAACGCGGTTCTCGCCTTTCTCATGCCGATGGCCTTGTGCGCCATCTTGGGGCTCGCGATGGACACCATCGCGTACAAGCCCCTTAGAAACAAACCGAGGCTGGCCGCGCTCATCACGGCAATCGGGGTTTCCTTCTTTCTTGGCAACCTGGTTTCGTATATCGGTCCCGAATCCGTAAGAACCCTCGCGATCATCATCTTCGTGACCGCGGGCCTGATACTCCTCTATACGATCGCACAGACCGTATTCAGGTCGGCCAAGGCGAAACGCAGGGTAAAGATCAATTTTCTCATGCGGGGAGTAGGCTTCGCGTCGCTCCTCCTCATCGGTCTGATCCTCTGGTCCTCAAAGAGCGTTTTGGCCCAGCTCAAGTGGAAAGGGGCGAGCTTCACCGCCTTTCCCGTGGACGATATGATTAAAACGGTAAAATATCCCCTTCTGGGTTCCGCATATATCACGAATGTCCAGATCATCAATATCGTCATATCGGTGGTGCTCATGATCGGGCTTTCCCTCCTGGTGAACCGGACCATGATCGGCATGGCAATGAGGGCGAGCAAGAGCAACAAGGAGGCGGTCGCCCTCATGGGCGTCAATGTGAACCGGGTCATCGGCTTCACCTTTGTCCTGGGAACCGCGCTCGCGGGCGCAGCCGGTGTCCTAAGCGCGGTGACCTACCCGCGGATCACCGCGTTCATGGGAATTCAGCCGGGCCTCAAAGCCTTCGTCGCCGCGGTTCTCGGGGGGATCGGATCCATCGAAGGGGCTATGGTCGGCGGGGTTCTCATGGGTCTGGCGGAGCAGTTCGCGATCGGCCTCCTGCCCAGCGATTTCGGCGTGAACCATATCGATTTCACGCCATTGGCCGAGGGGGTTTCGTTCGCCATCCTCATCATCATGCTTCTTCTCCGGCCGCAGGGGATATTCGGCGAACCGCCGCAGGACAAGGTGTAAGGAGGACGGGCATGAAGAAGCTATCCAGGAAAACGATCCTCCTCACCCTTGTAGCCCTTCTCGTCTTCTACGCGCTCATCATGATCCTGAGCAACGCCGGCATCATCAACGACTACTTGATGCGGATCCTCATTCTCATGATGATCAACGCGATCCTCGCGGTCTCGCTCAACCTGATCAACGGCTTTACCGGGCTGTTCTCCGTCGGGCACGCGGGTTTCATGATCACCGGCGGGTACGTTTCGGGATTCATCACGACCCTCGCGTTCAACATCACAAACGAGACGCCGTACGCCACGGCGCTTCCCCTTTTCATCGTGTCGATCCTGATCGCCGCGGTTGTTTCCGCGCTGGTCGGGTTCCTCATCGGCCTGCCGGTCCTCCGGCTCTCCGACGACTACCTGGCCATCGTGACCATCGGGTTCGGGGAAATCATCCGAGTCATCTTCAACTTCATCACGTTCAAGAAAAACGTGGGCGGATGGGAGATGAATATCGGAGGACCCAGGGGACTGCTCGGCATTCCCCTGCTCTCCAATTTCACCCTTGTCTTCATTGTTTTCGTCATGTCGGTTGTCATCATACGCAACTTCGTTTACTCCCGGCACGGAAGGGCGTGTATCGCCATCCGCGAGAACGAGGTCGCCGCCCATCTGATGGGAATCAACATCACGAAGTACAAGGTCATGGCCTTCGTCATCGGCTCGACCTTTGCCGGGATTGGGGGGGCGCTTCTCGCCCACTTCATCCAGATGCTCCACCCCACCATGGGCGGTTTCATGAAGTCAGTCGAATACCTCATCATGGTCTATCTCGGGGGAATGGGGAGCATTTCCGGGTCGATCATCGCCGCATTCGGTCTCACCGCCATCTCCGAGCTGCTGCGGCCGATCTGCGAACTGCGGATGCTGTTCTACGCCGTGCTTCTCGTCATCCGCATGCTCAAGAAGCCCTGCGGCAGTCTGGGGAATCGGGAATTCCCCTTCCTCGTGCCAAAGGCCCTGAAAGAGAGGCAGAAACATGCTCAGAATTGAAGGACTCACCCACTATTTCGGCGGTCTCAAGGCCGTCGAGGATTTTTCAATCGACATAGAGCCCAGGCAGATCATCGGCCTCATCGGCCCGAACGGCGCGGGAAAGACCACTATCTTTAACCTCATCACCGGGGTATACAAACCGACGGAGGGGAGGATTCTCTTCGAGGAAAAGCCGATCCAGGGGCTCAAGCCCCATCAGGTGACGGGCAGGGGGATCGTGCGGACCTTCCAGAACATCCGTCTATTCTCTCAGATGACGGTGCTGGAAAACATCATGGTGGCGCGGCACTACCGGATGAAGGAGGGGATCGTCTCCTCCATTCTCAGGCTTCCCTCCTTCAGGAAGGAGGAACTGGAGATCGAGAGGATAGCGACCGAATACGCGACCATCTTCGACCTCCAGGACGTGCTTGACGCGCCCGCGGGCAGTCTTCCGTATGGAAGGCAGCGGCGTCTCGAGATCGCGCGCGCCCTGGTGACCGCGCCGAAGCTCCTCCTGCTCGACGAACCCGCGGCCGGAATGAACTCAGCGGAGGCCCTGCAGCTCCTGGAACTCATCAAGAGGATCGCGGAGGAGTTCAAGCTCACGATCTTCCTCATCGAGCACCAGATGCCCGTCGTCATGGGCGTTGCCGAGCGGATCCACGTTCTCGACTTCGGCAGGACCATCGCGGTCGGCACCCCGAAGGAGATTCAGAACAATCCGAAGGTCATCGAGGCGTACCTCGGGGAGGGAGCTAAGGTATGATACTTGAAGTCAAGGACCTTGTCGTTTCATACGGGGCCATTCGGGCGGTCAAGGGGATATCGTTCCACGTGGAAAAGGGAGACGTCATCACCCTCATCGGAGCCAACGGGGCAGGCAAGACAACGACCTTGAAGACCATTTCCGGCCTTCTCCGGCCGGAGTCCGGTTCGATCATCCTCAACGGCGTCGACATCACCGAAGCGCCTCCTCACAAGATCGTCGAGATGGGGATCAGTCATGTACCGGAGGGCCGCGGAATCTTCTCCAACCTGACCGTGGAGGAGAACCTAACCCTGGCCACATGGGTTCCCAAGAAGAACAAGACGACGCGCAGGGAGGACTATGACAGGGTGTACTCCATCTTTCCCAGGCTCCTCGAGCGGAGAAGGCAGCCGGCGGGGACCCTCTCCGGCGGCGAGCAGCAGATGCTCGCGGTCGGGCGCGCCCTCATGACCAAGGGGGAGATCCTCCTCCTCGACGAACCCTCTATGGGCCTTGCGCCCGTGCTCGTGGACGAGATCTTCAGGGTCATCAAGGAGATCAACGCCATGGGGACCACGATCCTCCTCGTCGAGCAGAACGCGTACAAGGCGCTGGAGATCGCTAAGACCGCGTACTGCCTCGAGACGGGGGTCGTCAAGATATCCGGAGCAGCCGCAGAACTTAAGCAGCAGGAATCGATCAAGAAGGCGTACCTGGGGGGATAGGCGGCCATTGAAATAAAAACGGTATCTTAGTATAGTGCCGGGGTACGTTCCCCGGCGCTTTTGTTTTTCCGCCATAGAAAGGATACCGATGAAATTTCGTCTTTCCCTTCTCATGTTTCTTCAGTATTTCACCGCCGGAGCCACGCTTCCGGTGATGAGCCTCTACCTCACGGGCACGCTCGGGTTTTCCGGCTTCAACGCTGGTCTCGTCTTCTTCGCGGGCGCGGTGGCAACTCTCCTCTCCCCCTTTCTGAGCGCGCTCCTCGCCGACCGTCTCATCGACACCGAACGCCTGTACGGGATCTTCCACCTGGCCGGAGGCGCGCTCCTCGTCGCCCTGTTCTTCATGCGGGGGTTTCTCTCCGTCTTTCTCCTCTACTTCCTCTACATGCTCGTGTACGGGGCCACGGAGTCGATGGCGAACTCGATCACCTTCCACCATTCCGCGGATTCGGGAAAAGGCTTCGGCGGGATCAGACGCTGGGGCACCGCCGGGTGGATCGTTGTAGCGTGGTTCTTCAGCTTCTTCTGGCTCTCGGCCGGATCAGGGTCCGGGTCGGGACGGATCTCGTACGCGCTGCTCGTCGGCGCGGGCTCGGCGATCGCCGCGGGAGGTTTTGCCTTTACCCTGCCCCGCGTGGGATGCAAACCGGAGAAGCTCTCCTCCCTCATCCCGCGGGAGTCGATGGCCGTGTTCCGCGGCCGCGAGGTCCTGCTCTTCACCGTGGTCGGATTCCTCATGACGTTTCTGGAAAAGTACTACTATTTCGGGGCCGCTCCCTTTCTCGCGGACAGGGGCATGGCGGAGCGGATGATCATGCCGGCCATGAGCCTCGGCCAGGTCACGGAGATCATCGGCATGAGCGTGCTCGCGTTTCTCATGGGAAGGTTTGGGATTCGGGTTATGCTCCTGCTTGGGGTCGCCATGGAGGGGCTGAAATTTCTCCTCTTCTCCGCAGCGGGAACCGATATTCTCCCGATGCTCGGCGGTATCCTCTGTCACGGCCTCTTCTACGCGTTCTTCTTCACCGCCGGCTTCATCTTCCTCGACCGGAACTGTTCCGTTTCGACGCGGACCGGGGTGCACCAGATCTTCTGGATCGCGACCCCCGGTTTCGGCGGACTGGCGGGAAGCATCGCCTCCGGGAAGCTCATGGATCTCCTGAAAACCGCGGACGGTTCCGTACGCTACGGTCTCTTCTGGTCGCTGCCCCTTACGCTCATCATCGCCGGATTCCTCGTCATACTCATTGGTTTTCGAGATACTCGGGAAAGGCGTTCTTGAGTGCGTCCTTGCCCATATCAGTGAGGATCCCCACGCAGGTGAGCTTGATCGACTGGCTGAAGAGCATCTCCCGGCTGATCGAAAGTCCCGCGATGTCGTACATCCTGATTGCCCCCTCGACCACGGTGAGGTAGAAGTAGGGGAGGAACTCCTTGGAGAGATCCCTGCGGACCAGGCCCGCGGTAATCCCCTCGTCCACGAGGCCTCGCACGATCTCCACGGTCTTGTTCCGGAATCCCTCCGTGTATCTCTTCTGCAGGCTTTTGGGAAAACTGGTCATCTCCTCGAACAGGGCCTTGCCCCTGTGCGATATCTCCTGAAAGCCGAAGGAGAGGATCGCGGTCATCCGCTCGATGATTCCCAACCCTGGATCATGGGCGATGGAATCGAGGGTCTCCTGGATCCGCTTCATGTCAGCGTCGATCGTGGCCTCGATGAGAGAAAACTTGCCGGGAAAATGGTTGTAGATGGTCTTCTTGCTGATCCCGATCTCCCGCGCGAGGTTCTCGATCCTCAGCTTCTGCAGTCCTCCGGACGAGAGGATGTCCGAAGCGGCCCTGAGGATCCGTTCCTCCATGTTCATTCCGCCGCCTCCAGGGGTATCCCTTCGGCGTCGTCGAGACCGGCGACGTTCCGAAGGGTCTGATACGTGGTGATGTAGTCTATTTCGAGTCGATAGAGCTCGATGACGTCGGTATAGAATAGCAGCTCTGCGCTGATATAATCCAGTTCCGGAGCCGAGCCCGCGCGGTACTGTGTCCGTTTCAGTTCGATCTGCTGACTGTCGTTCTCAATCCGCAGTCTCTGGTATTCCATCTTTCGCTCCGCCAGTTCGAGGGAAAGGCAGGTCTCCGCGACGAACTGCTCGAGCGCGGCAGTTCCCTCCTCGTACTGGAGCGTCGCCGATTCGAGATCCTCGAGGGACTCGGCGATTTCCGCGCCCTTGATGCCGCCGTCCCATACCGAACCCTGGAAGGCGAGGGACACGGTCAGGCTGTAGTCGTCCTGGCCGTACCAGTCGGTTTCGACGAGCGGAAACCGGGATCCTCCGTACGACAGCTCGACCCGGATTCCGACGTCCGGTTTCAGGTATCCGCCCGCCGCCGCTCTCACCCCCTTGAGGCGCTGGACCTCGGTGAGGAGCCCGAGAAGCCGGATATCGCTGTTCTCCGCCCTGACCCTCTCCATGAGCGCGGACCGGTCGGGCAGGGGGCCGAGGCCGGAGGTTTCGCCGGACGCGGTTCCACCCGTCCCGGAAGCGGCGCCGTCAGGCAGGACTGCGAAGCCGGAGAGGTCGAGCTCGGTCATTCTGAGAGAGGGGAGGCCGCAGAGCCTTGCGAGCTTGAGCAGCGTCTGCTCGCGCTGTTCCTGGAGCTGAACGACCGCTATCTCGATCTCCTTTGTCCGTATCCGTGCGTCGAGGAGATCGGTGTAGATGATGAAACCATTCTCGTAGCTGTCCTCGGCCAGGCGGAGGAGGCGCTGGGACGCCTCCTGCTGGTAGCCGAGGATCCGTTCGATTTTCGCCGTGTAGGCGAGGACCGAGAGGTAGATCCGTATCTGCGTGCGGATCTCGCGCCGTTTTTTCTCGAGCTGAAGCTCCGCTCCGGTCCTGCCGAGCTTCGCGAGCTCCGCGGCGGTCCGTATCTTGCCCCAGGTGAATACGGGCTGGGTCAACGTGGTCTTGAACTGGTAGTAGGTGTCCTCCATTCCCTCGTAGATGACCATGTCTCGCGGCGGGATCAGGATCTCCTCGCCGCCCACCGAGATGCTGCCGAACTCGCCCGCCGTCACCGAGATCTTGCCCAATGGATTGGCAAGCCAGGACAGGGAGGTCTGGAAGTCGATCGTCGGAAAGCGCGCGGCCGCGGCCCTCTTCCTCTGTATATCCGCCTTCCGGCTGTCGATCAGGAGAGCGGCCAATTCACGGTTCCCCGCGATAGCCGCGGCAAAGAGGGAGTTGAAGGTGTACGGCGCGGCAGGGGGCGCTGCCGCTTCGGACCGTTCCGGGCTTTTGGCGTCCGCGCCGGAGACCGCTGCGTTCGCGCTGTCCGCGCCGGATGCCGCGGCCAGGAAGTCCGCGTGCACGGTCTCCACGAGGGCGTCTATCCAGCCGGGGTCCGCGGCGGGAGAGCCCTCACTGTACAGGAGGGACGATCCGGTCCACGAGAAAACCGCGGCGAGCAGGGCGATGAGCGTGGAATGAAGAAAAGGGAGAAAGGAGCGGCGGAGTCCGCGTGGTCCGCGCCCGCCGATGCTTCCCCTCGGCCGCAAACGGGCAGCCCCTCTCATTTCCCGGCTGATAACCACAGCCTCCGGGCTGTCTGCCTCCGCCCGCACGGACCTAGTATATGATCTCGACATAGTTGCTTCCGTCTGAATAGATGGTGTAGTTCTCAAGGTCGCAGACAACCCCCCCCTGGTTCGTGGTCACGCGGATGGCGATGTTGAGAGTCGACTGCTTGTCCGTGTAGGTCTCGTTCGTCCACGCGATGCCGTTGATGGTGAAATGCCCCCGCTGGATCTCCTCCCCGACCACCTGGGTGCTGGTTCCGTTGTACACGAAGTCCGCGCTGACGAAGGTGCCCTCGCTGTGTGTGTCCACCAGCACCTTCAGGCCGTTGACGCCAGTCTGGTCATCGGTTGTATTGAAATCATGATCCGCGTCGTTGAGGACCCTTCCGCTCAGGGTTTCGTTGAACACGGTGCGCTTTCCGCTGATGGCCGGGACTGCGTAGGTCGTGTCTGCCTCTACGTATCCGGTTGTCGAGGTCGTCTCGAAGTAGTCGGCCTCCTCCTCGGAGGCGTCCCCGTCCTGGTCGATGTCCCACGTCCCCGCCGAATTGTCGGTGAGGTCGGAATCGGTCGCGTGGTCGAAGAGGTACTCGTCCAGGCTGTAGACGATGCGTACGGGCGCGGTCCCCCGGTTGTCCGTGCGAGAGGGGAGGCGGTCGTACTCCACCGTCACCTCGTAGCGTCCGTCATCGTCCGTGACAGAGGTGTACGAGGGGTCGGAGTCCCAGGCATCGGCGGCTACCGTGATCGATCCGTCGGCCGCGTAGCTCCACTCGTCCGGGATGTAGATCTCGACGGTGACGTTGGCCAGAGGCTGCCCGTCCGCGTAGTTCTCGACCTTGCCGGAGATGACGGCGGAATTCGTGTCAACGGTGAGGAACACGTCCTCCATTTCCGTGACCGTGTCCGCGGTTATCACCGGTGACTGGTAGTAGGGATTGTCGTAGCCGTCTCCGTCGGGATCCCAGCCCTCGTCCGTGATCTTGTCGTCGGCCGCGTTCTCAGCCACGTACGAGGTGCGGGTAAATTCGATTCTCACCTTGCAGGTTCCCTTGTTGTCTCCCGCGGAGGGCATCATGGGATACACGATTTCCGTACTATACATTCCCTCCTCGTCCGTGGTGATCGTGTAGTCCGCCTCCTCTTCCCAGGCGTCCTCCTCGTCGAGACCGGTGATCTCCCCGGTCTTCGCGTCATAGGTCCATGCCACGGGCACCCAGATGCTGACGGTCACGTTCTCGAGCCCCTCGTCCTCTGCGCCCTCGAGATCCCTGACGTATCCCTTGATCTTGGCGATGTTCATGATCCTGTCTATTTTGAACGGGGGAAGCACGTTGGTGACGTCGGAGACGATGTAGAGGGGCGTGGGGTTGGCGGAGAGCCCGTAGGTTTTATGGTAGAACAGAAGGAAGATTTCCCTTCTGTCTCCGGTCTTCCCGTACACGGGAGATGCGGCTTCCCAGATCAGGCCGTTGAAGGTGAACGCGCCGGTATCGTCTGACACGGTCTTTAGGAAGTAGCGGACGTTTCCCGTCTCGTCCTCCTCGTCCGGGAGTACTCCGAGACCGCCGTTCCATGCCGCGAGGTCCGCTGTCCACGAGGCCTCGTCTGTGTAGAGATAGATCTCCATGTCCTGGATCCCCGAAGTGTCTGAATCGTCCTCGTAGAGCTCGCTGTCGTGCACCTCTCCGGACACGGAGCTGGTGAACACGACCGAGCAGCCCGGAAAGAGGAGGATTGCCGCCGCGAGGAGGAGCAGGCTTGCGGCTGTCGCCCCCATGACCTGGAGAGCCGGACGGCGGGCGGAAATCCCTGCGCGCGTCGGCACGGTGCCTCTGTCCGCCGCCCGCTTTCCGGCCGGAAGAGCTGCCGTGGTTTCCTGGTATTCTGTCCTTTTTCTGTCCTTCATGTCGTTTCTCCTGAATCGACGGGAATGCCCGCTTCCCGTTCTTCCTCCGCCTTTAGATGAGCCCTATGCAGTTTCCCGCTTTCGAGCATGTAGTACAGGACCGGGATGAGGTAGAGGGTGATGAGGGTCGAAGTGATGAGCCCGCCCCCGATGGTCTGCCCCAGAGGCGCGTAGACCTCGGATCCCTCTCCCACGGCAAGTGCCATGGGGATGACGCCGAGGATGGTCGTGATTGTGGTCATGAGGATCGGTTTGAGTCTGGAGGCCCCTCCCTTGAGGATCGCGGGAAGCAGGCCGAGCCCGTCTCGCTTGCGAAGCAGGTTCGTGTAGTCGATCAGCACGATGGCGTTGTTTACGACCGTCCCTGCCAGGGCGATGATCCCAAGGAAGGAGACGATTGAGAGGGTCGAGCGGAACAGGAGGAGGCTGCCGATGACCCCGATGAGCGTGAAAGGGATAGACGCCAGGATGATGAGCGGCTGTGTGAAGCGCTCGAACTGGATGACCATGACCATGTACACAAGAAAGACGGCGATGCCCATCGCGAAGAGGAGGGTCTTGAACGAGGAGATCATCTCCTTCGCGGAACCCGAGATCTCCCACTGGACGCCCGCGGGGAACGAGAACTCCGTGAGCTTTTCCGTCATCCGCGAGGCTCCGCCGCCGAGGTCCGTGTTCGTGAGGTGACCGGTCACGAGGATGGATGTGAGCCTCTGGTTGTGGGTGATCGCGTCCACGGTAGGCACGATGGAGAGTTCCGAGAAATTCGCGAAGGAGATGTACTCCCCCGACTGGGACTTGAGGCTGAGCTGATTCAGGATGTCCTCCGATACCTGCTGGCCGGCGATGGTGGAGTCGAGAAAGATAGGATAGCTCTGACTCCCCTCGCGGTAGGTGCCCACTTCCATGCCGTTGAAGAGGATCCTTGATGTGACCGCGCCCTCATAGGGGGTCACCCCGAGGGTGCCCATATAGTCGATGGAGAGGTTCGAGATCACCTCTTGGCGGTTGAAGCTGATATTCATCGAGGTGGTTGAAACGTAGGGATCCTGATCCATAATCGCCTGGACCGCGCGCGCTGCCGCGGCCACCTCGTCGAGATCCTTGCCGTACACCTCCACGATGAGACCGGCCCCTCCCGTGGCGAGGGACACCATTTGCGCGTATCCCCCGTTGACCACGGTGAGCGATACGTCCGGGATGCGCGACGGTATCTCCGTCTGCAGTTGGTCGATGATCTCGAACACGCTCCTCTCCCTTTTCTTCGTGGAGACGAGGCGTATCCTCGCGTAGCCGGTGTTCGGTTCGTTGAGCAGGCCGAAGGAGCTGGACTGGCCCGTGAAGAAGACCGCGTTGTCGATTTCGGGAACCAGTTCCCGTACCACCTCCTCGATCCGGAGCATCTTCTCCCGCGTCTGCTCCAGTGTGTACCCGGCTGGGGTCTCGACGGTGACGTTGATCTCGTTCATGTCAGATTCGGCCAGGAACTCGAAGCCCAGGAAGCCGAAGGCGAGCGCGCTCAGGACGAGGATGCTTACGGAGAGGAAGAGAACGAATTTGCGGTTCCGAAGCGCGGCTTCGAGGCTCCTCTGGTAGAACGCGGTGAGTTTTCCGAACAGCTTCTCTATCAGGCTGGAGATTCGGGAGAGGATCCGCATGTCGGTGAGGTCGCGGTCCTTCTTCAGCCAAAGTGCGGACAGGAAGGGAACCACGATGACCGCCACGATGGTCGACGCGGTGATCGCCCAGATGATAGAGAAGCAGACGTCCCGGAGGACCCTTCCGGCAAAGCCCTTCACGAAGAGGAGGGGCACGAAGACCGCGAGGGTCGTCGTGGTCGAGGCGATCACGGCGCCGCCGACTTCCGAGGCGCCGAGCGCCGCGGCCTTCTTCCTGTCTCCGGTGAGGAGGAAGTGCTTGTGCGTGTTTTCCAGCACGACGATCGACGCGTCCACGATCATTCCGATGGCCACGGTCACCCCGCCCAGGGTCATGATGTTGATGGTCTGGCCCGTCATCGACATGGCGATGAAGGAGAGGAGGATGGAGAGCGGGATGGAGATTCCGATGATCAGGGTCGTTCGGACGTTATGGAGGAACAGGAAGAGGACCAGGACCGCGAGGATCGCCCCCATGAAGGCCGAGTCCCTGACCGAGTTGATGGCGAGGCGTATGTCCGCGCTCGAGTCGGAGAGGTATTTGAACCTCACGGCCCCGCCCGTCTCCTCCTCGATGTCCGCACAGACCTTCTTGATCAGATCGATGACTTCCACGCTGTCCGCGTCTCCCTGCTTCATGACGTCCATTACGACCAGGGACTCTCCTGCACCGTCAACGTAGCTTCTGGGGGGCTTCGCCTTGATGGAGATATGGGCTACGTCTTTCAGCCGGATGAAGGTCTCGTCCCGGTAGCCGACGATCAGGTTCTCGATCTCCTCGAGACTGTTGAACTGCCCCACGGTGCGGACGTTGAGGCTGTTTCCGCGGAAGACGACGGAACCCGCGGGAAACGTGACGTTGTTGTACTTGAGAAGCTGGAAGATGTCGAGGATCGACACCTTCTTGGCCTCCAGCTCGGAGATGTTGAGCCTGATGTTGACGATCTCCTCGGGGAGCCCCGCCGTGTTCACCAGGCCGACTCCGGGCACCCGCATGATGCGGGGGATGATGGTCTCGGTTACGTACTCGCTGAGCGACGCGGTGTCCGTATCGCTTTCAACCGAGATCGAGACGATCGCCAGGCTCGTTGCGCTCATCTTCAGGATGGTCGGTTCTCCCTGAATCCCGTCGGGCAGGGCGGACGCTGCCTTGGTCAGACATTCGCGGAGGTCGGAGGTCTTGTCGGCGAGGTCTGTGTTCCAGTCGAACTCGATCGTGATGAGGGAGACGGAGTCGTACGAGCTGGAGGAGAGGGATGTAACTCCTGACAGAACCGCGATCTCCTCTTCAAGCACCGACGTCACCTCCCTCTCCACGTCCTTGGGTCCCGCCCCGGGATACGCGGTGATGACGATGAGGGTGGGCATCTCGAAATCGCCGAACAGCTCGAGGCGGAGGCTCCCGAGGGCGATGAACCCGAAGAGGATGACAGCTACGAGGACGATGGCGATGATGGCCGGATGTTTGATGGAGAAGTCCGCGATCCTCATGTCCCCGCGCCCCCGCCCGGCTCGCCGTTCCCGCGCTGAGTTTGTCCACCCGCGGGCAGTTCCGAGCCTCCCGGCTGGCTTGCCGGCACGACATCGTCGTTCAGGATCCGCACCTCCTGGCCCTCCTTGAGGAAATGCTGGCCTTCGGAGATGAACAGATAGTCTCGGAACTCATCGCCTATCTGGAAGCGGGTGTCGCTCCGGTAGCTGGGCTCGAAATCCATCCGCCTCGCCCTGCCCGTTTCAGGGTCCACGTACCAGAGGGTGTTCCCCGCGACCAGCGTTGAATAGGGGAGTGAATAGATGCCTTCTCTCTTATCCAT
>CAZPZF010000016.1:23182-24639 GCA_964590705.1 uncultured Spirochaetales bacterium
GAGGTAGATGAACATGCCCGGCCGAACCATCGATGTGTCTCCGGTGAGTTTGCAGAGGACTTCGAAGTTCTTCGTTTGCGGGGATATGTAGGGGGAGACCCGCTCGATCGTTGCGGCGATTGCCTCGTTTCCGAGAGCGGGAAGGGAAGCGGTCACCTCCATCGTGTCCTTTCTCCGAAGGAAGAAGTGGTAGTAGTTCTCGGGGATCTTGGCCTTGATCACCAGGTTCCTCATGTCCCCGATCGTGACGATGGGTATCTGCGGGGCAACAAGGGAACCAACCGAGGTGTGGACGACAAGGACGGTGCCGTCTATAGGAGATGTGATCCGCGTATAGCTCGCCTGGAGCAATGCGAGCTCGTATTGGGCCTTTGCCGCGTCGTACTGCGCCTTCGTCTCCTCATAGCTCTGCTTGCTCGCGGCATTGGCCGCGTAGAGCTGGGAGATCCGTTCCCATGTGGACTTGACGGCGAGATAGGCGGCCTTCGCCTGTTCGAGCTGGAGGGTATAGGGGGCGTCGTCGATTCCCGCGATCTGGTCTCCCTTCTTGATTCGGTCACCGACCTCCACATCGAGGGACACGAGGGTGCCGGAGATCTTGGGCAGGATCGTGACCATCGATTCGGATTCAATATACCCGCTGATTTTGAATGTCTGCACCATCTCCCCGTACAGAGGCTTAATCACGGTGACGGGCGCCTTGATTTCCCTGACTGTCGCCTCCTCTTCCTTGTTCTCGCGCAGCCAGAGATACATGACTCCGAGGAGGATCAGCATGACGACGATCACCCGTAATCGGGGAAACTTTCGTTTCGCGCGGTTGCTCATGGCGAATTCCCTTTCTAAAAATACACGAAATGCGTGAAAAAAGTATACTATTCAAAGATAGAAAGAGAAGCTGTCACAGTCAAGGGGGAGCATGATGAAAAAAGAATGGAAATGACAGGCAGGCATCTGCTACACTTGCAGCATGGAAACGGAAAGAGGGGCGGGACCAAAGGTGCTCGTCTCTTATCCGGGGCCCCATCGGGATGACCGGTGCCAGGATTATTTCGTCTATCTCCGCCCGGAGAGCAACGGAGTTCTGGTGGAGAGCGCGATGCTCGGAGTCATCCAGCGGAACCCGGTCTATAAAGAAGGCTGTGGGCTCGTATACCTTGCCACCCAGCCGTCCGAGTATATACAGACACACCCGGACATCGAGAGTCACTATTCCCTCAACCTCAACTTCACCAAAAACGGCAAGACGGCCTTCACCCCTCGGATGAGGTCTGAGTTCGAGAAGCACTTCAGGGTTCCCTTCGAGACCGCCGACATCGTCGGAGCGTTCGAGGCCATGCAGCGGCTCGGCGTAGACGAGGAGGAATTGTTCGGCTTGTGGGTACCGAACGACGATGTCCTCTTCATCCATGGGCAGTGCGTCAAGAGAAAGGGTAGCCTGTTCATCGTCAACTACG
>CAZPZF010000017.1:0-23710 GCA_964590705.1 uncultured Spirochaetales bacterium
ACTTGACCCTCCACAGGCGAACGCCCACTAGCCCCTCAAGCTAGCGTGTCTACCAATTCCACCATCGCCGCGTTTTCGAGGGGATTCTACCGGCCGATTGTTTTTTTGTCAATAGTATTCACGTGCAGCCAGATATCCGAACACCTCTTCCAGATCGTGAAACAGGAGTGCGGCGCGGGAATCCAGAGGCGTCTCCATGTTGTTGACGATGACTATTTTCCCGCCGTTGCGCAGGGTATACAGGGGAACGGAGGCGGCTGGCTGGACCAGCAGGGTCGAGCCCAGGACGAGCATGAGATCGGAACGGGAGGCCAGGTCGAATCCCGCCTCCAGCGCGCCGGCAGGGAGCATCTCGCCGAAGAAGGTGATGTCCGGCTTGACGATGCCGCCGCAGGCGTCGCATCGCGGAACGATCCCCTCCCTGACCAGCCTGGCGATCTCCGCGAAGCTCCACGTTTTGCCGCATGAGAGACAGCGGTGGACGGAGGGGGTGCCGTGCAGTTCGACCACGTTTTTCGAACCAGCCTTCTGGTGCAGCAGGTCGATGTTCTGCGTGACGATCCCCTTGAGGATCCCCAGTCTCTCGAGGCGAGCCAGCTCCGTGTGGACGATGCCGGGAGACTTGTCGTCGAGGTCGTAGATGAAATCGCGCGACTTGAGGTAGTAGTAGGATGGATCTTTTTTGAAGAAGGAGATGTCGAAGATCCGTTCGGCGTCTATGTCTGGCCTCGTGTACAGGCCATTTTTGCCCCGGAAATCGGCTATGCCCGCGAGGGTGGAAACCCCCGCTCCCGTGAAGGCCGTGCAGAAGCGGGATTCCCATATCATACCGGCCAATCGATCAAGAACCGCGCTGTCCATCCTTCCCTCCGCTGGCGCCGGAACCGACGCGGCCTTGAAATAACTTCCGTCCTGTCGTAGAGTAGAGACGATGGAACAGGCTGATCTTTTCGGAAAGAAGGTTTTCTTCCTCTATCCGCACAGCGTGATCCAGGACGAGCTCATCGATACCCTCCTCGCGCAGGAGTACGAGGTCTATTTCCTCAAGGACCACCAGATGGCGCTCAGGCTTTTCGTAAAATACCCTAATTCGGTCTGCTACATCAATATTGACGAGGGGCTTTCGGAAAAGGAATGGGAACGTTACATCCTCGGAATCCATGAAAAGCCTGAAACCGCCTCCACCCTCGTCGGCGTCCTCTCCTACTCCAAGGACCCGGAACTGGCCCAGAAGTACCTTATGGAGATCCAGATCCCCTGCGGTTTCGTGCACCTCAAGCAGGGAGTCCGCGAGGCTGCCGCAATCATCTCTAAGGTCCTGGACGCCAACGAGGTGCGCGGCAGAAGGAAGTATGTCAGGGCAAAGTGCGAAGACGATGCCCTGTCCCAGCTCAACCTGCGCTACGCCAACACTATGTATACGGGGAACATCATCGATATCAGTTCCGTCGGTATGGCCTGTTCCTTTGACCAGGAGGTGAGTATCCCCCAGAAGGTCATTCTTCCCGATATCCAGCTCATGCGCCGGGGCCTGGTCGGGAAGGTCCAGGGGATCGTCTCCGGCGCTGCCAACGGGGGAAAGAGGTACGTGATCCTCTTCCACCCGTCCACCGAGCACGAGGCGAAGGAGAAGATCCGCCGCTACATCCACCTGAAGCTCCAGCAGGACATCGAACGGGACGGGAACGGATCGCGATAGTCCTTTCGATCATACCGCCGACGGGGCGAATTGAAACGCCGGCGGCGTCGGGCCCCGGCGCCTTGGCGCCTGCGCGGCCGGATCACACAGAAACAAGAGGGGGTTTCATGTCTGCCGCTCGAAAAAACAAACCGGTCCGGGTCGTGAACTTCGGATCCCTCAACGTCGACCATGTCTATCAGCTCCCATGGTTCGTCCGCCCCGGCGAGACGCTTTCCGGGCGTTCCTACCGGAGGTTCGCCGGAGGCAAGGGGCTCAACCAGTCCGTAGCCCTCGCGCGGGCGGGAATCGCGGTCCTTCACGCGGGGAGGATCGGCGCTGACGGCGGATTCCTCGTCGAGACCCTGTCCGAGGCGGGCGCCGACACCCGGCTTGTGGCGGTCGCCGACGAACCCACGGGGCACGCCATCATCCAGGTCATTACGTCGGGAGAGAACGCGATCATCCTCTTCGGGGGCGCCAACAGGGGGATTGGGAAGGGGGATGCCGAGCGGGTCTGCGCGACCCTCGGTATTGGCGACATCCTCCTTCTGCAGAACGAGATATCCTCCATGCCGGACATCATGGAGAGAGCCGCGGCCGCGGGCGCACGGATCGTCTTCAACCCGGCGCCTATGGGTCCGGAAGTCGCGCGCTATCCTCTCGATCTGGTCAGCCTCTTCATCCTGAACGAGATCGAGGCGGCTGGGTTGGCGGCCGGTGATTCGGACTGCGCAGCCGATGCCGCAGAACCCGAACGGATCGCGTTGACCCTCGTTTCGCGGTATCCCCATGCAGGCGTCTGCCTGACGCTGGGAAAACGGGGAGCAGTATTTGCCCAGGGGGATCTCCTCGTCCGGCAGCCGGCTTTCCCGGTCAACGCGGTCGATACGACAGCCGCCGGCGACACCTTCACGGGGTACTTCACCGCCGGTCTCGCGGAAGGGATGGATGTCCGTGAAAACCTCCGCAGGGCCTGCGCCGCCGCCGCGATTTGCGTGACAAGGGCGGGAGCCTCCGTCTCGATTCCCGGCCTGGCCGAGGTCGAGGCTTTCCTCTCGGCCGGCGGCTGAAAAACCGCGGCTTGGTATCCGACCGCCTTTCAGCCTCCGTAGCGCTGCATAGGTCCGCCGCCCGCGGTGCACCGCAGCCTGACCGCCCGCTCCTCCGCCTCCCGGTACAGGGCCGCAGGATCCAGTGTCGTTAGTTTCCCCTTCCGCACGACAACCCGCCCGGCCACGAGAACCGTGTCGATGTTCCCGTTTCCCGACGCGTAGAGCATGCCCGCGAAGGGGTCGTTTTCCGGCTGCGTCGCAGGGGCGGCAGGGTCGTAGAGCACGATGTCCGCGGGTATCCCGGGGGCTATGGCTCCGTATCGTGGGTGCACGAGGGCCTTTCCGCCGGAGAAGAGGAGGGGGAGGATGTCCGCTATCCGTCCCGCTTCGGCGTCGCCTGCCGCGCACTTCGCGAGGAGCGCCGCGCTTCGGGCCGCCTGAACGAGGCTCATCGTCCCGTTGGAGGCGGCGCCGTCTGTGCCCAGCGCTACGCCGACCCCTGCCGCAAGCGCCCTTCCGAGAAAGGGCGCCGCGTCGCCGAAGCGCATGTAGGTGATCGGGCAGTGGGCGCTCCACGCGCCGCGGGAGGCGATCAGCGCGAGGTCGGAATCGGTCGCGTGATACGCGTGCGCGAGGATCGTCCCCGGCACGAGCACCCCGGTCCGGTCGAGGACCTCGAGAGGGGTGATTCCCCGGGACAGAGGTAGGGGGAGTGGGGGCCGAGCGATATCGTGACGAGGGGGTGACGATTCCGGTATTCCGCCGTGAACTCGAGGGCCCTGTCCCTTGACGCCTCCCAGCCTTCGCCGACGCCGAATACGGCCCAGGCGAGGTCCGCGCGCATCCCGATCTCCGTGTACGCCCTGAAGGCCTGTTCCATGGAGAAGTAGTGGTCAGCGACGCAGGTGATCCCGGAGAGGAGCATCTCCGCGGCCCCCAGGAGGGTGCCGACATAGATATCCGCGGGTTCGAGGTTCTTCTCGTAGACCCAGATGTACTTGTTGAACCAGTCGAGGGGACGGGCGTCCTCCGCGGTCCCCCGCAGGAGGGTCATGGCCGTGTGCGCGTGGAGGTTGACCATACCGGGCATGGCGTACATGCCGGAGCCGTCGATGGTCTCCTCCGTCTTCGCGCCGGCGTCGGTCATACCGCGGCCGGTCCCGGCCAGCCCACCGCCAGCGGTTCCCGCGGCGCAAGTGGTGCCCGCGGCCTGCGCGCCCTCGGCCGAAGCGTCCGGCTCCACCGAGGAGACTATCCCGCCTTCGATCGTGATCGTCATGTTTCGGGCGATCGTGAAGTTCCTGAAATCGGGTATGGAGACCGATCGTATGCGCATCGCCGCCTCCCTCCTCTGCGAGCGGACCGCGTCAGCCGTCAACCGGCGGTCGTCAACCGGCGGTCGAGGATCTCGAGGGCCTTGAAGAGCATGGACACGAAACGTCGGCTGTCCAGCTCGAGGGCAACGTCGGCGTTCGGCTTCTTCCGCGTCACGCCGTATACGTCGACAACCGTTCTCCCGCGGGTCAGCTCGCCCTTCGTCTCCACGGCCACGTGGAGTTTTTTCGTGCGCACGACGGCAGGGTCGATGATGGAGGCTACAGCCAGGGCGTCGTGAACCGGCGCGCCGGCGAAACCGAAGATATCCCTGTTGGCTTCCGCGAAGAAACGGAGGAGCGGGGCCACGACCCTCGTAATCGCGCCGGGCGCCTTGCCCAGCTTCTCGATGTCCGCGAACGTCACGAGCGCCTTGTTGGTTACGTCGAGCCCGATCATGGTGATCGGGATGCCGGAGGAGAACACGATATCAGCGGCTTCCGGATCCACGTAGATGTTGAACTCCGCGGCCGGGGTGATGTTCGAGTCGTTGACCGCGCCGCCCATGAGCACGATCCGCTCGATTTTTTTCGAGATCGCCGGTTCCCTGATCAGGAGGAGGGCGATGTTGGTGAGGGGCCCGGTGGGAACGAGGGTCACAGGCTCGCGCGCCGCGTGGAGCAGTTCCAGGAGAAGGTCGACGCCGTGGCAGGCCCGCGCCTTCATCCCAGGCTTGGGAAGCTCGGCGCCGTCCAGGCCCGACTTTCCATGAATGGTCGGGGCGATCGTCAGCTCGCGGAACAGGGGTTTGTCCGCGCCCCTGGCTACCGGGATGTCGGTCCTGCCGATCAGGGTGAGCACGGAAAGGGCGTTGGCAAAGGTCTTCTGTCCGGTCTGGTTGCCCGCCACCGTGGTGATTCCAAGGATCTCGAGTTCCGGGCTCGCGCAGGCGAGCATGATTGCCATCATGTCGTCGTGCCCCGGGTCGCAATCGATGATGATTCGTTTTACGTCTTTCATTTCAGCGCCTCCTCGTCTATATGCAGCGCCTTGATCTCCCCCTTGCCCTTCTTTCCCCTCTTTCCCGCCATTTGGAGCCGCAGAGAGAAGATCATGAGCGCGATGACGGTCACCACGTACGGGATCATCTGGATCAGTTCGCTCGGCACGTTGAGGGATGCGATGTAGATGGCGAAGGCGTTGACCAGACCGAAGAGGAGGGAGGAGAGGAAGGTTCCCAAGGGCATGTTGCCCCCGAGGGTTGCGGCCGCGATGGCGATGAACCCGCGCCCCGCGGTCATGTCCCGAGAGAACCAGGAGACGTAGCCCATCGAGAGGTAGAGGCCTCCCAATGCGCCGAAGAACCCGGATAGGGCCAGGGCCCAGAGCTTGATCCGGTTCACGTTGATGCCGACCGATTCCGCGGCGTGGGGGTTCTGCCCCACGGCCCGTATCCGCAGGCCGAGCGGGGTACGGAAGATGATGATGTAGTAGAGGATTACCGCGAGCCCCGCGCAGTAGGTGAGGATGTTATGGCCGCTCAGGATCTCCCCGATCACGGGGATGGACTTGAGAAGGGGGATGTGGATTTCCGGAAATACGAGACTCCGCAGGGAACTGGTGCTCCCCTTGTCTCCGGTGAAGATGAACAGGAGGAAGATGGACATTCCCGAGGCGAGCATGTTCAGGGCAATGGCTGCGAGGATGAGGTCTGCCTTCAGCTTGAGGTGGAAGTATCCCAGGAAGAGCCCGAGGAGAACCCCGGTGGCCACGCCTGCCAGAAGTGCCAGGAGGAGGCTTCCGGTAAAGGCGCTCACGATGACTCCGAAGAAGGCCGAGAGGAGCATGATCCCTTCCAGGGCGATGTTCGTAGCGCCGGAAAGATTAGAGATTGCTACGCCCAGGGCCGGAAAGAGCAGGGGAGTCATGACCCGGAGGATGGCGAATCCGAACGCCGGGGACAGGATGCTCTTAAGAAGCGGATTCATTGGCTGCCTCCTCTTTGACTGCCTGCTTGATCGTGATCCGGTACTTCCACTGGCTCAGGAACGCCTCCGCGGTGATGAGGAGGATAATGATCGCCTGGATGACGCTCACCAGCTCCGAGGGGACGTCGGCCATGAGGTTCAGGACCTGCCCGCCGACCCTGAGGTAGGAGAGGAAGAGGGCGGCGAAGATGATGTAGATGGGGTGGTTGCGGCCGATGATGGCCACCACGACGCCGTCCCACCCGTAGCCGGGGCTGTTCTGCCAGTTGAAGCGCCGGTGGATGCCCATCACCTCGGTCATGCCCCCGACCCCTGCGATGGCTCCCGAAATAATCTGGGCGATGATGATCACCTTGATGATGTTCACCCCGCCGAACTTGGCGAATTTCTCGTTGAAACCGGTCTGCCTGATCTCGTACCCCCCTTTGGTGTGGTAGAGGTAGAAGTAGGTTCCGACGGCGAAGACGAGGGAGAGGAGGATGCCCCAGTGGAGCCTCGTACCGTCCACGAACTGGCCGAACCACGCGGTTTCGGGGAGGCGGAGGGACACGAGGTAGCCCGCGCTCTTGTCCCTGAAGTGGAAGTTGATCAGGTACAGGCCGAGGAAGTAGGCGATGTAGTTCATCATGAGGGAGGACACCAGCTCGCTCGCCTTGAGCTTGGCCTTGAGGATGCCGGGGATGCTTCCCCATATTCCGCCCACGGCCGCGGCCACGATGAGGGTGAGGGGAACGTGGATGACGGCCGGCATGTGGGTGGATACGGCGAACGCCGTCCCGACCGCAGCGCTGATGTACAGCGCGCCCTCGGCGCCCACGTTGAACTGCTCGGCCTGGAATGCGACGGCGATGGCAACGCCGCAGAAGATAATCGGCGCCGCGGTCTCAATCACGCTGGAGAACCTGCTCTTCGAGAGGAACGGGCCGACAAAGAAGTACTTGATCGAGTCGCCGGGGGTCTTGCTGATGAGGTAGACGAGGAAGACGGTGATGACCACGCCGATGGCGATGGCGATGACGGTTCGGATGAGGTTGAAATACTTAAGAACGAACTTCTCCACTTGCTCCCTCCTCTCTCTTTACTCCCAGCATGTAGGGGCCCAGCTCCGCGGCGGTGATCTTCTCCATGTCGGTGAAATGTCCCACGATCTGGCCGTTGTAGATCACGACGATCCGGCTCGAAAGCTTCAGCACCTCGTCCAGATCCGCGGATACCAGGAAGATCGCCTTTCCCTTGTCCCTGGCGTCCCGGAGGAGGTTGTGGATCAGTTCCTCGGAGCCGACATCGACGCCGCGCGTCGGCTGGGCCGCCACGATGATGTCCGGGTCTGACGAGAGCTCCCTGGCGACGACCACCTTCTGGATGTTCCCTCCAGAGAGGGAGGAGACCCGCGTCTTGGACGACTTGGTGAGGATGTTGAATTTCCTGATGAGGTCCCGGCTGTAGGAGCCGATGAAGCGCCAGTCGAGGCGCGGGCCTCTCGAAAAGCCTTTCCGATAGTATCGGTCGATGATGAAGTTCTCCTCCAGCGAGGTCTTGTCAGCCACCCCGTTTTCCATCCGGTCCTCCGGGATGTGGGAAACCCCGAGTTCCCGGATTTTCCGCGGGGAAAGGCCCGTCGCCTTTTTCCCGTTCAGCGTGATCTCTCCGGCCGTGGGTTCCAGGATCCCCGTTATCGCGCGGATGAGCTGGGATTGGCCGTTGCCTTCGACGCCGGCCATCCCGAGGATCTCGCCGGCCCTGACGTCGAAGGAGACGTCCTTCAGGACCTGCACCTTCTCCTCGTTGATGTAACTGAGGTTCCTGACCGAAAGGCGGACCTCGCCGGTCCCCCCTCCCTTCGGAAGGCGGTCCGATCTAATGTCCCTGCCCACCATGAGGAAGGAGATCCCCTCTTCGGTCAGATCAGCGGCGTTTCGGGTGGTGATGATCCGGGCGTCCCGCATGACCGTGACCTGGTCTGCGATCTGCTTGACCTCCTTAAGCTTGTGGGAGATGAAGATGATCGTCTTACCGTTTTCCTTCAGGTTGAAGAGGGTCCTGAACAGGACCTCGGTCTCCTGAGGGGTGAGCACGGCCGTGGGTTCGTCCAATATGAGGATCTCCGCGTTGCGGAAGAGGGCCTTGAGGATCTCGACCCGCTGGCGCACGCCGATGGGCAGATCCTTAATTTTCTTGTCCACGGGCACGTCGAGGCCGAAGCGCTTGCTGACCTCTTTCGATATCTCGATCGCCTTCGCGGTGTCGAGGAACAGGGAGCGCCTGCGGGGTTCGATCCCCAGCACCATGTTCTCCGCCACCGTGAGGTCGGGAGCGAGCATGAGGTGTTGGTGCACCATGCCGATGCCGTTCCGGATCGCCTCGTTCGGGCTCCGAAAGAGGACCTTTTTCCCCCGGAGCAGGATCTCCCCCTCCTGGGGATGCTCCATGCCGAAGAGGATCTTCATAAGGGTCGACTTTCCCGCGCCGTTTTCCCCCACGATGGCGTGGATGGTGTTGCGCTCGATGGAGAGGTTGATGTCCTTGTTGGCAACCACCCCGTCCGGGTACACCTTGACGACGTTCTTCACTTCAAGAATTGATTCCATGTCCGCTCCGGAATACGCAAAGGGGGGGAACGCTCCCCCCCTGGAAAGATCGGAATACCTTATTTGCCCATCGCGGTTTCGACGACGATTTCGCCGGACACGATCCGCTGTTCGATCTCCTTGATCCTGGTTCTGAAGGCCTCGGGGACGACTGCCTGATAGTTGGCGTTGTCGGCTACCCCGACTCCGCCCGCCGCGATTCCGAGAACCTCGGCCGCTCCGTATTTCAGGGTTCCCTCGATGTGCATCTTGATGGCCCTGAACAGGGAGACGTCTACGTTCTTCATCATGGAGGTCACGATCCAGCCCGCCTTCTCAGCGTCGGTGTCCTTGAAGAGGAGCCACTGGTCGGAGTCGACTCCGATGGTGTAGCGCTTCTTCTCCTTGGCTGCGTCGATGCCGCCGAGCCCGGTCTCGCCGGCCACGTTGAAGCTGATGTCAGCTCCCTGGTCGAACATAGCGAGGGTCAGCTCTTTTCCCTTGGCAGGGTCGCTGAACGAGCCCGCGTAGGAGACGAGGACGTTGACCGAGGGATCGATGTACTTTACCCCCTGCACGAACCCGACCTTGAAGTCGTTGATGACGGGGATGTCCATGCCGGCGAGGAAGCCGACGACCTTCTGCGGGTTGGCCGCGGGCATATTAGATGTCGTCACCATGGCGGCGAGGGCTCCCATGAGGAAAGATGCCTCGTTCTGGCTGTAGAGGATGGAGTAGACGTTATCGAGACCGCCCTTTTCGTAGACGACGGACGTGTCATAGGTGAAGAACTTCTTCTCCGGGTGGGTGGGAGCGATCTTCTCCAGGTATTCCTGCAGCTGCCAGGTCCCGGCGATGATGATGTCCCAGTCCCCTTCCGCCAGCTGGGCGATATCCGGTTCCCATTTGGCCGGGTCGTATCCGCCCTCAACGATCTTGCCCTCGATTCCAAGCTGGTCGATGGCCATCTGGAGGCCTCGCGCCGCGGAGTCGAAGAAGGACTTGTCTCCAAGTGTCCCGTTGACGTAGAGCACAACCTTCAACTTATCGGCCGCGGGTCCCGCAGCCTCTTCCTTCTTCTTGCATGAAACGGTGAATACCACCGCTACGGCCAGGAGAAGAAGGAGTGAAACAGTGAGTATTCTGTTCCGTTTGTTCATCGTGTGAACCTCCTTGGATATCTGGCGCGCACAAGCGCGCGTATTCCGGCACTCCGAATCGGAGTGACTGTTCCCTGTCGTCATCGCGGACCGCGGTTTCGTCGCCGCGGGTTGTCCGCGTGTACCGCGCGGATTCCCCCGCGCCGAAGCGTCCCTATGGAAGCCGCCCGATCCTCCGGAGCAGCCCCGCGAATTCGTTTCGGTCGACCTCCCCGACGATGGAAAGCCGCTGACCCTCGACGGGCACCGAAGCCCCGCGCATCATGTTCTGTCCGAGCTCCATCCGGAGATTGCCGGCCAGGACTTTTCCGGCGCAGCCCGGTTTGAGCGCGTACGCCATGGCCACGGCGTCGGCGAGCGCGGTCGCTTTCCTGCCGTACACCGCCTTCACGTACGCGAGGGGCACCTTCTGGAGATCAAGGAAGAGTTTTCCCCCCTTGGTGTCATCGATGCCGAGGGAGAGTAAGTCCTCCTCGGAAAAGAAAAGCGCGAGGCACACGTCCCATGGCACGATGGACAGCCTCATCCGCGAATCGAGGACGAACTGGACCGATTCGGGATCGGCTGCGAAGTTGAATTCCGCGAATTTGGTCACGTTGCCTCGATCGATCGCTCCCCCCATAACGACCGTTTCGGAAACGATGTCGACCAGATCGGGGTGGAGGTTAATGGCCATGGCGAGGTTCGTGAGGGGGCCGAGGGTGACGAAGGTCATGCCGGGATTGGCTCTGGCGGTTTCATACATCCCCTGCGGTGCGTCCGCCTCCCGCGGCGTGATTCCGGAGGGGGGAAGCTCGATGTCCCCGAAGCCGTTTTTCCCGTGGATGCCCCGTGCGCGCAGGGGCTTTTCGACCAGTGCGGTGGACGCCCCTCGGTACACGGGGATATCCTCCCGGCCGAACCAGGAGAGAAGCCGGGTCACGTTGTTCATGACATCGGGGAGATCGACGTTCCCCGCCAGAGTCGTGATGCCGCGGACTTCAACTTCAGGACTCGCGAGAGCCATCATGATGGCGACGGCATCGTCGATACCGCAATCCGTATCAATGAGGATCGGTTTCATAAGATGGTATCCCCATTGTTGGCCAGGACAGCCTCTCTGTCAACCCTCCTTGACAATGGGGCAAGGCGCCGTGATAGTGGAACTATGACAGATGGATACAATATCGACCGTTTCGGTGAAATATCCGCCGAAACGGAAAGAGAGATTCTCGCCCTTGGGCGGAGGTTGTGGGCGGCAGCAGAACCCGGATATTTCGAGCGCCGGACCCATAAGCAGCTGGCCGATGCGTTCCGGGAAATCGGGTTTGCCGTAACCGAATTCGACGGGATGACCGGATTCCTGGCAGAGGCCGCGCGAAGCGGCCCTTCGGGGCAGAGCCGGCGTATCCTCCTCATCGCCGATATGGACGGCCTTCCCGATCCCGGCACTCCCATGGGCCCGGCCGCTCCTGAGGTCGTCGGCAGCGTGAACGGCGCAACCCACGTGAATGGCGGCTCGCCAAGCCGCTACATCCACTCCTGCGGCCACCACATGCAGATGACCGTCCTGTACGGGGCCGCGCGGATCCTCGCCGAGTCCCGATCCCCGGTCCTTGCAGATGTGGCTTTCTGCGCTGTTCCGGCCGAGGAGTATATCGACAGGGAGAGGCGGCAGACCCTCGTGGACAAGGGACTGGTACGCTGCCTCTCCGGAAAGCAGGAGCTCCTCTCCCGAGGCTTTTTCAAACCTTTCAGATACGTGGTCGCCACCCACGCGGCCGGCGTTCCCGATGCGGCCACGCTCACCAGCGTCAGGGCGATGAACGGCTTCGACTGCCTCTCCGTAGAGTTCACCGGGAAATCGAGCCACGCCGGCGCTCATCCGCACCGGGGGAGGAACGCCCAGAACGCAGCCTCGCTTTTCCTTCAGGCCTGCGCCTTCCTGCGGGAGAGCTTCGACGAGGAAGACCACATCCGGATCCATCCCGTCCTCCGCCTGCTCCCGGATCAGTCGGTCAACCTCATCCCGGAGAAGGCCTTCGTGGAAACCTACGTGCGCGGGGTACGGCCCGAGGCGGTCAGGGAAACGGCGGAAAAACTCGCTGATGCGGCTTCCGGCTGCGGAAAGGCCCTGGGGGTCGACGCCGCTGTTTCCGTCACCGCCGGGTACGCGCCGTTTCACGCCGCGCCCCTCCTGCACGCGCTTGTGCGGACGACCGCGGAGGAGCTTGGACTCGGATTCATCGGGGAGGAGTTTTCGGCGGCGTCGTCCGACATGGGGGACGTTGCGGCCGCGATGCCGTCAGTGATCGTCGGGCTTCCCGGGAGCAACGGGATGTTCCACAACCGCGGTTTTTCCGTGACCGACGAGCGGGCCGCGTACCTGCTCTCGTCACGCTTTGTGGCGCGTTACCTCGAACGGCTCGCCGCGCTGGGCGGTTGACGGCCGGCTGTGAGCAGCGGTTGCGGTCATTCCGTGAGCAGGGTCTCGAGCTCATCCACCATGGCGGAAAATTTTCCGAGCGCGGTCCTGACAGGTTCCGGGGAACTCATGTCCACGCCGGCCAGGGCCAGCGACTCGATGGGGTAGCGGGATCCTCCGGAAGAGAGGAAGGCGAGGTAACGGTCGCGTTCGTCCGCGCCGCCGTGGAGCACTTTCTCCGCGAGCGTGATGGCGGCCGAAAGCCCCGTGGCGTACTTGTAGACGTAGTAGGCTCGGTAGAAGTGGGGGATGCGCAGCCCTTCCATGTCGCTCTCCTCCTCCAGAACCATTTCCGGCCCGAAATACGCCTCGAGGAGTTTCCGGTATTCGGCTCGAAAGACCTCGGTGGACAGGGGCTGACGTTCCTCGACGATCCGGTGGCAGCGGTGCTCGAATTCGGCGAACATGGTCTGGCGCACGATGGTCGCGATGACGTCGTCGGTCGCCTTTCCCACGAGATAGGCGCGCAGGTTTCGGGAATCGGCCCTTTTCAGAAGGCAGTCGACCAAGAGCTGCTCGTTGAAGGTGCTGGCCACCTCGGCCTCGAAGATCGTGTACTCGTAGTGCTGGAAGGGATTGTTCCTCATGCTGAGGAAGCTGTGCATGGAATGCCCGCCCTCGTGGATCAGGGTGAAGAGATCGCGGAGCACGTCCTCCTTATAGTTCATGAGGATGTACGGATCGGCCCCGAAGGCGCCCGACGAGAAGGCTCCGGAGCGCTTACCCCGGTTCTCGTACCGATCCACCCAGCCGGAGAGAAGCCCATGGATCAGGGTGTCGCGGTAATCCGAGCCGAGCGGCCTCACCGCTTCCGCGATGATCTCCACCGCCTCGTCGTAGGAATACCGGGTCGTCACCCCCGCGGCGAGGGGCACGTAGACATCGTAGTGGCGCAGCTCGGGAAGGCCGAGGACCTTCTTCCTCAGCGCGTAGTATCGGTGGAGCGTCGGAAAGGCGGCCCGCACTTCGGAGACCAGGTTGTCATAGACCTCCTCCGGCACCTTGTCCGGAAAGAGAGCCGCGGCGCGGGCGGAGGGGAAGCGTCGAGCCCTGGCCTTGTAGACGTCCTGGTGGATGCTCCCCTCGTACAGCGACGCCAGGGTGTTTCTGTGTGAATGGAAGACTCCGTAGAACTGGCCGTACGCCCTCCGCCTGGTTTCCCTGTCCGGACTGAGGAGGAACGAGGCGAGCGATGCCTGGGAGAGAGGTCGGGGGCCTTCTGGCGTTTCCACCACGCCGAAGTCGAAATCCACATCGGTCAGGGCGCCGAAGGTCTTTGACGGTGTCCTTTCCGATTCCCCGGCCATGGCGAGCAGTTTTTCCTCCGGCTCGGAGAGGATATGGGGCCTGAACCTGAGGATCTTGTCGAGCATGATCGAGAAGGGGCTCACGCGGGGATCTGCCAGGAAGGACTCGATCCTCTTCTCGGGGATCGCCTGGAGTTCCGGCGTGAAGAAGCTGGAGGAGGTTTCGTAGCGCGCGGCGAGACCGGCGTACAGCGCAAAGCGTTTCTGGCTCTCGTCGTTTCCCGCGTCCTCCGCCATCCGCAGATGGGCGTAGGTGCCCAGCCGTTCGAGTTCCATGGAGTCCGCCTTCATCGTCTCCAGGCACGATGCGAAGCGTTCGGCAGATTCGCCCAGATGTCCCCTGAATCCTTCGATGGCCGCGGCCCGTTCGCTGAAGCGGGCGAACGCCGCTTCCCAATCAGCCTCGGACGCGTACAGCTTTTCCAGGTTCCACTTGTCGGACTCCGCCGTTTCCGAGCGGAGAGGTATCGCCCCCGCCTTCTCCTGTTTCATTCCATGCCTCCGATTAATTTCAGGACAGCCGCCCCCGCTTTCCCGCGATGCGACCTCCGGTTCTTCTCCTCCATCGATACCTCGCTCATGGTTTTGCCGATGTCCGGGAAGAGGAAGACGGGATCGTAGCCAAAGCCTCCCTCCCCGCGGGGCTCCTCGATGATCTCCCCCCAGACCGTTTCCTGGACATGGAAGAAGCGGTACTCCTCCAGGATCAGGACCATGGAACACAGGAAGAAGGCGCTCCGGTCCGCCGCGCCCCGCAGGTTCGCGAGGAGCAGATCGATCTGCTCGCGCGCGCTCAGGGCCGGTTTCCCCTCCTCGAATCCGTACCGGGCGGACTTGACCCCGGGCGCGTATCCGAGCGCCCTGACGCAGAGCCCGGAGTCGTCGGCGAGGACCGGCAGCCTTCCCCCGGTTTGCCGGAACATGGTCATGCCCTTGCCGAAGGCGTTTTCATGGAAGGTGTCGAAGGGTTCGTGGTAGTCGAACGAGGCGCCGATCTCCTCCGGGAGGAGGATGGTGTGCCCCCTGAGGATCCGCGCGATCTCCTCTTTCTTGTGCCTGTTGTTGGTCGCGATGAGGATGTCCATGGGAAAAGAGCATACCCTATTTTTGCCGGAGGATATAGCGGTATGGGCGCGTGGCCGCGGTCCGGGCGGCGCGGGCTCTGCCGCCGCGGGTAGTGACCGCCGGCGCGCGGCCGCTATTTCTTCCCGCCCCGTATCCGCGCCAGGGCTTCCTGCGCCCGCTCCCAGGCCGTGCGGTCGTCGTTACGGGAGACCGCGGAAAAGGAGCGGACGGCCGCCTCGGTTTCCCCCAAGCGCTCATGGCAGAAGCCGATGTGCAGGAGGCTGAGGGGGATGAACCTGATCGTCTTTTTCACCAAACGGTCCGTGTAGCGCAGAGCCAGTTCGTAGGAGGCAATTGCGGCCCTGTCGTCCTTGAGGAAGTGTTCGAGGATCTGGGCCTTCGAGAAATAGGCCTGGCAGAGAAGTTCCGCGGGGACCGGCTCCTTCGGCGCGTTCTGGAGGGTGAGGTCGTACATGGCAAGGCTCTCCCGGTATCGGTCCAGATGGCGGAGACTCACGGCCAGATGGTAGGAGAAGAGGGGATTGGCTGGGTACCGGGTGTGCAGGCCGCGAAACAGAGCCTCGGAGGCCGCCCAGTCGCTATCCCGCTTCTGGAGGAGCTTTCCCTCGATGAAGGACGCGAGGTCGCGGAAGTAGAAGCCGTCCCGCGCCGCTTTGCCGAGCATCTTTCTGAAATCCGCCTTCTCTCCCGAGAGATAGAAATCGTAGCAACCGACGATGAGATAGGGGTCTGCGTTCGGATAGGTCTCCGCGATCTTCCTCGCCTCCTGGATTCCCCGCACCAGCCAATACATGGCCTGGACTTTGCCGCCAGACTCGAGCTCGGAGAGGGAGAGGAAGAGGTACGAGCAGGCTTTGAACAGGGCAGCGTCCGGATTGCCGGCGGCCTCGTCGTGGGCGGCCGCGGCCAGCGCGTTCCTCACCGCTGTTTTGAAAGACTCCTCGACCTCCGCGTCCTCCGGGGTCAGGAGAAAACGCCAGAAGGAGAGGTAGGCTGCGAGGAAGCTTCGGTACAAACCATCGGAGGTGGATGCCGCGTCGGCAGGCATGGCCGCGGGAGTTTCTTCGAGGGCCGCGGCGGCCCGGGGAGCGGGGAAGGCATCTATGGCCTTCCAGGCGCCCGTGAAATCGCAGGCGTGGATCAGCTCCGTGATCCTTCTCGCCTCGTTTCGCAGGCTGTCCGGGGAGGTCGTACCGGCCGCGCCAGCGGTTGTATCGGCGGTTGCCAGTGCGGCGCACGCGCAGGCGAGAAACCAGGCCGCGAGGAGGAAACGCCGAACTGGAATCCGCGTGCGGCTGAAAGACGCTTTTCTCGACGCCCCTCGTTTGGACATCCTCACGGAAACCTCAGAAATCGAAGAAGATGCTCATCGTCTCCCGGGAAACGAGGGACCCCATGGGAGAGTAATCCGAGACGACTTTCACGACAGGGATACCGAGTTCGGGATCGGTGAGATCGATGACCCCGACAAAGGTGTCTTCCCCGAGAAGGTCGAGGATGAGCTTGATGTCCCCGGTGATGGAGTCCGTCTCGTAATTGACCAGGTCCTCCTTCCGCGCGCGCTGCATGTAGTCGGGAAGCATTCGCTTCTTTCCCGACTTCCAATCCTGGATCGGCTTCTGGAACTGAAATATCTCGTTCATGGCGCGGAAGGCGACGAGTTTCGGATTGAGGCCGGCTGCTCCGCCGGAATTGGGGGCGTGATCGTACGGTTTCGCTGACGGGAAGACATACTGGAGGGTGTTCCCCGACGGAATGAGCCTGATCTTTTCCTTGTTGTCGAATTCTTGGTTATAAGGGTACTGGATCGCCACGAATATGGAAAACTCCTTTCTGGCAGCGGGTAGCTGGATGAGCATGATGCTGTCCTTGACCCATTGGGGGAATTCCGGAAACAGAAGGTCGATATCCACGACCTTCGACGCGCCCCACTGGAGGCAATGGGGGGTCTGGGTTTCGATCACCTCGTGCAGGGAGTGGAGGATCGCCTCCTCGTAGTTGTTTCCGGAGGAAACGCACTTGGTGTTTCCCAGCTCATTTTCCACCTTGAATTCGTATACCTTGTTTGTCCGCAGGTCGAGGCAGGGGAAGACCTTCCTGTCCGACATACTGACCCTTGACATGGACCAGCGCTCCACGAATTCCATGCTTCCGCTCGCCAGGCACTGCTCCTTTGTCTGGCCTTTTCCGGCCAGCTTCATCCGGGGGTTGTAGCGTTCCGGCACGTCTGCGAACGCGGGTTTCACCGCCGCGGCCCAGAAGATCCCGTCGTAGTCCGAGAGCTCGATGTTCAGGGTGATGCCGAGCCTGGCCGCGGCTTCGACAGCCGCCCTGTATGAATGGGACGGGGGAAACGAGCGCTCGCTCAGATCCGTCACTTTCGGCATTTTCCTGGAAAGGTCGATTTCCATTGCGTGAACTCCTTTCGATCAGTGTGTCAGGACGCAGCGCCCGCAACGCTCGAACCGGAGGTCGGACCGGCTTGCCGGCGATATTCCGCTCGCGCAGAATGGTATATTCACGGAATGGCTGAGCAACCGGACAAGCTCGCCGCGCGTGAATACGCAAAGTGGGTACGGCTGTGTAATATCGATATGAAACCATCTCCCCGCGGCCTGCGCGGAGATATGATCGATCAGCGTGAGGAGGGATTCCTTGTATCCGAGGAGACGGTCGAACAGGCGCTCGATGGACTCCGGCCGTTCGGGCTGGCAGTGGAGCATGACCCGGAAATTAATAACAGGCGCTATCGCGATGTACGGATCGAAAAAGCCCCATTCCGTCGGCCCCGGCTCACGAACCTGATGGCTGTAGATGAGACGTTTCTTCCGCGCGATCGATTCCTTCACGATCGTGAACAGGGTCATCATCTCCCTTTCGCTGATCGAGTCTCGTGGCTCCGCGTCAATTGATAGAACGATGCTCTCGAGCGCGTGGCTGGCGAGGGCGAGAAAGAGGGGTTCCGTGTCGTCTATCAGGCCGCTCGTCTCGAAACTAAAGAGCATGTTCCGTTTCTCGATTTCTCGCAGGAAATCGGGAAAGTTCGGATCGAGGACCGCTTCGCCCTCGGAGAACAGGATCCTCGTTTTTCCCGCCCCCGAACCGGCCTTTTCAAGGGCGGCTGTGAACCCGGAAAGCTCCAGGGGACGGTATTGGTTTTCCCCCCTCAGGTCAGCGGCCCCTGAAACCGGCGGGAGTCCTGGTTCCGTGGGGGGCAAGATCCTCCCCGTTCCGGAAACGGGAAAACAGAGGGGCGGGTTACGGGTTTGGTTCTGAAATTCGTTCTCCCTCTCCATGAGCTCCGTGAGAAGTGTTTCCTTCTCTCCCTTGAAGATCCGCTTCAGATCCAAGTTCACGATGCCGGGCAGCTCGCTGAGGGTTGACAGCCTCCTTTTCATCGATTCGGCGGAGATCTGTTCGAGGCAGGAGGAAAATTCGTGGAGCCTTCCGTTGCCGAAGAGGGTTTCGATATAGCTGTTCTTCTTGAAGAGGAGAGAGCCGGGAACCTTAGAGCTGACGGACTCCTTGGCGAACCGGAATACCGGATCCCGCATGACGATGCTCCTGGCATGGCTGCTCACCCGCTCCGACTGATCGAATAGAAGAGGCAGAACCAGATGCGTCTGGGAGAAATCGAAGGCCGAATCCAGCACGTTGAGGAGGAGTTCCCGTTCGTTTTCCGAAGACCGCGGTCCGGCCATCCCGACGGAACCCGTGGACAGGATCTGCCGCTCTGACCTACTGTCTGGGGAACGCTGCTCCGTTACGCTCCTCGGAACCGCGGCAGAACCCTGATCGGACTGCGGCTGTCCATTGGGAGGCCGTGATTCTCCGCCGGAAATTGACGGATCGGGGACAGGCCCGCCTTCTCTCGCGTCTGCCCGCGGGCGGGGCGACTTTCCCTCGGAACGATCCGGCTCGTCCTTTTTACCGCCCCGGAGGGAAAGGTCGGGGAGATCCATGTCGTCCGCGTATTCGCGGAACTGCGCGGCGAATTTCCTGAGCCTGCCCCAGAGTCGACCGATGGTCCGCAGGATCTTGGGGATCTCCATGGGGGAGATGAGGAAGACCACGAACACCACGAGAAGGATCTCCCCGAAGCCGAGTTTGAACATCCCTTCCTACCCCCACCTCAGGATCTTGGCGATGAGGATGCTGAGAAGGTACAGGACGATGAGCGGCCCGGTGAGCATGAGCTGGGACACGACATCGGGAGGAGTCATGATTCCGGCCACGAGGAGGGCTAGAGCCACAAAGTACTTGAAGAATCGGAGGAGCGTTCGCCGGGTGATGACCTGGTAGTGCATGAGGATCAGGAGAACCACGGGAAACTGGAGGCAGAGGCCGAACGCCAGGATGAACTGGAAGAAGAAGAGGATGAAGGAATCGTAGGAGATGATCCTGTTCAGGTTTCCCGGGAAAAAGGACGTCGACTTGAGGAAGGTCACCGATATGGGCAGGACAAAGCGGATCGAGAAGAAGATCCCCCCGCAGAAGAGGAGGAAGCTCGCGATCAGGATGCTGCCGATGGCTATCTTCTCCTTTTTCGTGAGGGCCGGCAGGATGTAGGCCATGACCTGGTACAGGAGCAGGGGTATGGAGAGAAAAACGCCGAGGATAAGGGCGATCTTGAAGCGGGTGATGAAACCCTCGTACACCTTGGTCACGTAGAGATCCTCGGAGAGGATAGAGGAGACGAAGTCGAAGAAATACGGGAAGGCGAAATACCCCGCCACCGCGAAAACGAGAACGGAGCCGAGGAACACGAGCAGACGTCTTCTCAGTTCGAGGACGTGCTGCGCAAAGGTCATGTCTCTTTTCATGGATAAAAAAAGAACGGGGTGAAGCGCCCCGTTCTATCCCTTGTCCTTTCCGGATTCCGGCTGGTTTTCCGGTTTTGAGGAGGGCTCTTCCGGGGACTTGCTTCCCTCCTTGATACCCGCCTTCATCTCCCGGATCCCCTCGCCGATGGCCTTCCCCAGCTTGGGAAGGCGGGAAGCGCCGAAGATGAGTACCAGCGCTCCCCCGATGATCGCTATCTCGCCTATTCCAAGCATGCCGTTCCCTTTATCCGACTATCAGCCGGCGTACGCGTAGTAGTTGGAGTACGCGGAGTAGTAGTCCGAGTAGTTGTAGTAGTTCGAGTAGTAGTCCGAGTAGTTGTAGTAGTTCGAGTAAGCGGAGTAGTAGTCGGAATACGCGGAGTAGTAGTCGGAATACGCGGAGTAGTAGTCGTAGTAATCGTAGTAGAACCAGTCATAGATGAAGTCGCACGACGCCAGCGCAGACACTCCCGCGACGCCGATTCCGACCTTCGCTATCCTCTTCAAGGCCTCGCGTCTCGATATCTCTTTTTTCGGTTCAGCTTCAGTCCTCTTTTCCTCTTCCATGGCGGCCCTCCTGTTATCCTGCTACCGATTGTATCACATTTTTCCTCTGGTTTCTATACTCTATACACAGAAAAAAGATGGAAAAGAAAGCCCGTTTTTACAGTCTTTTACCATGTAAAATCGCTCAACTCCGGCTCTCGGATGGGGGCGGCAGGTCTACCCTGAGGCCTGTCACCGGTTCCAGATAGACCTCCACGAAGCGCTTGATCCACTCGCAGACCCCGGTTTTCCGAGAGAAATCATGGTAGGCGGCGTAGGCGTCCATGGGGCAGCCGCCGTGGCAGATCCCCCAGAACCGGCAGTCCCTGCATTCCCCCCGCGGCAGGGTCGCCTGACGGCTCAGGATCGGTTCCCGTTTCGGGTGGTAGAGGACCTGTCGGAGTGTCACGTCCCGGATGCTTCCGTAATCGATGAATCCGAAGTCTCCCCCCTTGCCGCAGTGGCTGGTGTCTCCCTTGGGGCCTATGTACATCCACCGGTTTCCGCATTGACCGGAATAGTCGCAGACGAGCCCGCCTTTGCCCCTGATCGCGTTAATCAGGGTTGCGATGGGTTTCACCTCCCCGAAACGCTCCTGATCCGCCCAGTAGATGGGGAGGATCTTCCCCAGGAAGTCCGCGTATTCCGTCGCGGTGATGCCGATCCGGTGTTCGTCGTCCACGAAGCAGTAGATCATGTTGAACGCCGGCGGCGTCTTTGGGTTGAGGTTGTTCAGGGTGTAGAGGATCCTCTCCGCGTGGGGCAGGGAGAGGCGGTGGACCACGTAGATGAAGCCCCAGCTCAGGCCGTTTTTCTCCGCAAGGTTCACCCCTCGGAAGAACTGCTCGTTGTATTTCTTCGAGTCCCGGTTCTTCCCGATTCCCCGTATGTTGGGCAGGACCTCGAAACTCGACCCGATCCTATCGATTCCGAGCTCCTTGAAGACGTTGACCAATTCCTGCGTCATGACGGTCATGTTCGACTGGATCAGGTGTATGATCCGATCCTTGGTCCCCGCGCAGTGCCTGTTCTGGAATTCCAGCGCTTTTCTAAAGTAGTCTGCGCCCAAGAGGCAGGCCTCGCCGCCGTGCCAGGTCAGGTGAACGTCGTCCTCCGGCGTCTCTTCCAGGTATTCATTGATCCGCTTGAACACGAGCTCCAGGAGGTCGTAGGGCATGATCTCGTTCTGGTGCTTCCTGATGACGTCGCAGTAGATGCAGTTCGAGTTGCACTTCTCTATTGCCTTGAAGATGATCACCGCCATCTGTTGTCGCTTCCTCTCTTCTGGCTTTTATGCCGATAGTCCCCGGCCTCGATCAGGTCGGTCATGAACTTCGTGCAGGAGGCGTCCTTCTCGCAGGTGTCCAGGAAGACCCCCTGGCAGATACGCCAGGCGGAGCACTAGCCGCACTTCGATTCTCCGGTGAAGAAGCCCTGCCACAGCGTCATATACCGGGTGTACTTTGGATTCTCGCGGATCGAGTCGAGATCCGACAAGCCCTGGCCGATGAACGCCCCTCGTTCCAGATCCCACCGGTTCAGGGCGAGGTTCCCATGGGAGTCCATGTGGATGTACGAGCTTGGATCATCGAAGTAGACCGAATGGAACACTGCGTTTTCCTTCGGCCTGTAGCGGGAGAGAACGCTCTCGAAGGGCTGGATCGGTCCATGGGAGAGTCTCGAATAGACGTGGTAGTACAAGAGGTCGTCGACCTTGTCCCAGTTGACCGGCTTTTCTGCGGACTCGAAATAGAAGCCGCACGGGATACCCAGCGAGGAGAGGATTCGCAGCGTGGTCAAGTTTTCGTCGTCGTGGACGGGGAGAAAGATCATCACCTTCTTCGACCTGAGATCCTTCGCCTTCTTGATCATATACGTGATGGGGTCGAGGGTCTCGAGGTAGAAGGAGAGCCCTGTCTCGCTCCAGTCCGGGCTGAACAGGACCGAGGAGAGGGGCGTCTTGAGATGAACAACGGCGTTGGTGACCATGTTCTTCCGCTTCCTCGCGTCGTCCAGGACCGCGCTCAGTTCATCCGGGGAGTCGAGCAGAACGACCAAACGTCTTCCGGTGAATTGGGAGAAGAGCTCTTTGTCGTAGCAGGCCACGATGGAAAGGTCGTTGTTCATGCTTCACCCCCGTTGTCGGCAGCGGGAAGTCCCGTCCGGTTGATGATATGGGCCAGACAGCCGCCCGCGCACTTGCCGTTCTTCCGATAGACGCATTCAAGGCATTCTGGGAAAGCGCCCCCCGTGTCCTTGCGCACGTCGACGTGGAATTTCCGGTAGTAGTCGTAGATCTCCCGGACCGAGTTGAATTCGTACAGGGAGCGTTTATGGTACCGCGAAAGGGGGAAGCAGGACCAGACCTGCATGTCCGGACCTATGTCCAGGGCCGGGTTGCAGACAAAGCGGATCATCTGTTTGTCCCCCTTCTCCTGCCTCATCAGCTGCCCCAGCTGCTCGTCCGTGAAGGCGCAGAGGGGGAAGGCGCAGTCGAAACCCGCGCTCACGTTGTATTTCCGGAACAGGGGCATGAAGGAGAGGAGGCGGTCGGCCACGGCCTTGAATTCCTCCGGCTTGATATAGAGGTTCTCCTCCCCCGGGATGGGGGCCGCGAGCCCGAGCCTGATATGGTCGACGAGTTTGAACCTCTGGATGTAGTCGAAGAGGTACTCCATGTCGAAGTCGGTCTTGAATATGTTGAAACTCAGGTTGGTCTTTGGGCCGAATTCGGAGAGAAAGGCCTCGATGCGGGCCGTCTCCGCAGGCGTGGACATGCTGGGGTGGTTGAGGTTGCAGATGAAGTTGAAATTACTCTCTTTGCCGAAGGGCTTGAGCGCGGATACCATCTCCTCGAGCTTCTTCGGCGCCATGATCCCCGATGTGAATACCGCTAGGTGGAATTTTCGCTCGAGCAGATACAGCATGAAATCAACGAAGTGCGGGTGAAGGGTCGGCTCCCCTCCCAGCAATGAGAGGTGCCTCTCGTTGCCCTGCTCGAACAGATCGGCTATGTAGATCATGTCCTCCCAGCTGATCATCGCGTCGCGTTCCGATTCCGCCATGTGCTTCTTCGCGAAACAGTAAGGGCACGCTCGGACGCATTGCTGGGTCAAAAGGATGTTTGCCATGCGGTTCCTCTCTCTGCCGGATTAATGGATACAGGGGGTAACCCGTACTGGCGGATCATCGCCGCCATATATTCTTTATAGCATATAGACCGTTGAATTTCCAGAGCGCGCCGGCGGGGCGAGTATCACGCCGTCCGCTTTTTCTTGTTTTCGATCCCCGGTTCGAGCGCCTTCTTGACGTTGTAGAGCGCGGAATCCACCGTTCCCTTGGGGATGCCGAGAAGCTCCGCCACTTCCCGGTTCGTCGGACAGGTGATCAGGTTCCGAAGCTCCTTGAGATATCCCGAGAGACGGCTCCGCGAATCGGCGATGAGATCCGAGAGCCGTTCCCGCTCCCTCGGGTCCGCGGCTCGGAAGAGACTCTCCTCCGCACGGAAAAGCCTGCTCAGGGCAAGGTTTCTCCGGACATCCAGCTCACGGAACCGGGGCTCCCTTCGGAATACCCGGGCCCTGAGGCAGTCCACCAGGGAGAGGATGAGCTCTGGCTCGAACCCGCCGATGACCGCGAGGATCTCAACCTGCTCCGGCTCGATCTGCTAGGCGCTCTTCAGGATGAGGAGGAGGAGCCGCCTCTGACAGGGCGGATCGTGG
>CAZPZF010000018.1:0-1519 GCA_964590705.1 uncultured Spirochaetales bacterium
CGGCCGATCCCGTCTCCTCTCACATAGGGCCGCCGCGCCCCGCGCCAGCCGGATGAGAGCCGTGAAGATGGAATAAAAAGCCGGGACGACTGTCCCGGCTCCATGCTCTGCGCGTTGGATTCCGCTCAGAGGTATTTCTTAAGGAGTCCCGTCTTTTCGTTGAACTCCTCGATTTCCGCGTCCCATTCGTCGACCTTGGACCACTGCCTCTTCCAGTAGTCGTCGTCGTACCATTGGGCGTTCAGCTCCTCTACGGTCTTTCCCTGCTGTTCCACCCAGGTGAAGTACTTCAGATTGTGCATCCGTTTCCTGTCGCGGTAGGTGAGTTCGAGGACCGCTTCGGTGTTGAGACCCATGAGGTCTCGGTGGAACACGACCGCGGATTTCTCCCTGTCGAAGGGGCCGTATTTCTCTCGGGCTTCGAGGATTCTGGACTGGTACATCTCCATGGAGTCCGTGGCAACGGTAAAGACCGCATCCCTCTCGTTCATCTCGTAGAACTTGGCCAGTTTGATGGCTCCCATGATGTTCGCGATGGAGGAGATGCCGAAAAGGTCCAGTTTGTCGATAATGGCCTGAGGGACCCCCTGTTCCTTGAGCATCCGGTGGCCTTCCGGCTCGTTGAAAAGACGCATGATCTGGATGTTCGGTTCATCGTCGATGCCGGCCACGACATCGGTGTTCTTGAGATTGTGAACCCAGGGAACGTGCTTATCCCCGATCCCCTCGATCCGATGTCCGCCGTACCCGTTGTACAGGAGGGTGGGACACTGGAGCGCCTCTCCTGCGCATATCTTCATGGTCGGATAGACTTCCTTGAGGTATTCTCCGGAACCGAGCGTTCCCGCGGAGCCTGGGGGAAGGCACAGTCCGGAAAATCGATCGTCCTGCCGCCTGGCCGCCTTGAAAACCTCTTCCCTAGCCGGTCCGGGGACCGCGTAATGCCAGAGCGGGTTTCCGATTTCGCTGAACTGGTTGAGGTTCACGACTTCATCCGGCCTCGCAGCGCAGAGTTCCTTCGATTTGTCGTAGATCTCCTTCACGTTGCTCTCGCATCCGGGGGTAGCGTAGACTTCGGCGCCGAGCTTCTTGAGCCACTCGAATCTCTCCCTGGACATCTCCTCCGGGAGGATGGCGATGGATTGACAACCGAGGAGGTAGGAGTCGTAGGCCCCTCCCCTGCAGTAATTACCCGTAGAAGGCCAGAGGGCTTTCTGGCATGTCGGATCAAAGGTTCCGGACACGAGTTTTTCCACGAGAGGCCCGAAGGTGGCCCCGACTTTGTGGGCTCCGGTGGGAAAGAACTTTCCGATGAGGATGAAGATGCGCGCCTTGACGCCGGTCAGGCTCTGGGGAAGCTCGACGAAGTTGACCCCGCCGAAACCGCCCCCCTGAGAGACAGGCTCGTTCTTCCAGGTAATCCTGAAGAGGTTGCGGGGGTTGAGATCCCACAGGCCGATCGCCTTGAGCTCGTTTTTTATCTTCGCGGGAATGAGGGAGGGATCCCGCATCTGCTTGT